>JAZQOZ010000023.1:0-65984 GCA_045628085.1 Oscillospiraceae bacterium
GAAGCTGCACCGGATGAAACGATAGAAGAACCGAGCGACGAACCGATCAAGGGAGCGGTCGTTGATACATCAAAAGCCTTTGTCCTGACCGCAGGCGAATGGAATGACAACGAGAACTGGGGTTTCATTGCAAATCTTGTCCACAACGATACGATCAGTTTTCCGTCCTATGGACTTGATCCTGTGAACCGTGTTGCTGTGACTGTTACAAACGGCGGTGCGCCTGTACGGAATCAGACCGTTCAGCTCAAAGCGAAAGATATCCTCTGGACGGCAAAGACCGACAAGAACGGCATGGCATATCTGTTCTATGATTCCGCCTTTGCAGGAAGTGAACTGACGATCGAGACAGACGATGCAGATGCAGTGTCATTTACTGCGCCTTCGGACGCATCCGGACAGGGCGGCAGATCCGTTCCGGTGCTGGAATATACGCTCGAAACAAGTGCGGAAGCGCAGTCTTATTCTGATACAGAGGTATGCTTCATGCTTGATACAACAGGCTCAATGGGTGATGAGATCACCTATCTGCAAATGGATTTCGCTGCGATCGCAGAGGAAGTTGCAAGAGACGGCATGACATTCTCCGTGAATTTCTATCGGGATGAGGGCGATGCTTATGTGACACGCTGCAATCCGTTTACGGATGATGTCAAATCTGTTCAGCAGGCGCTCAATCAGGAATATGCAGACGGCGGCGGAGATACACCGGAAGCCGTTGCGGAGATCCTTGACGAGGTCATGACAAAGGGTGACTGGCACGAAAATACGAATAAGATCGCATTCCTGATCTTCGATGCGCCGCCGCACAGCGGTTCTGAGCAGGAGAATATGATCCTGAATGCAGTGAAAGCGGCAGCAGAACAGGGCATTCATGTTGTTCCGGTCGTTGCTTCCAATGCTGATCGTGAAACGGAGCTGTTCGGCAGAGCGCTCTCGATCATGACAGATGCAAATTATGTATTCCTGACAGACGATTCCGGTGTCGGCGAATCCCATCTGGAGCCGATCATCGGTGATTATGATGTGGAACTGCTGCATGATATCATCGTCCGGAATATCAATGAGATCGCAGGATAACAGAGAAACATAAACAGATAAACGAATCCGCAGGATTACAGCCGATTACTGTATTCCTGCGGATTTTTCATCCTGCCTGAAAATGCCGATTCACCGCGCAGACACGATAACATCCTGACGAAAAAGGCTTTATGCAGTCAATATTGCCAAAAAGAATCGGAAAGATATACTTTTTTCATCTTCTCCCATTGCAATTCCCGTCAGAATGTGTTATAATAGAAAAGTACGGCTTACGTACACATTTCTTGCAATATGAAAATGAAACCCCTTTGCGGGTTAAGAAAGGAAATCCTTATTATGGCAAACAATAATCCGAGCTTCAATAAGAGAGTCCCCGTCAGCAAGCCTTATCTGGTAACCAGAAATCAGGCGCTCCGCCTCTCTCCCTCGAATTTCACGCAGTTTATGAAGCAAAGTACGGTCTATGGTGTCGTTGTCGATATTCCGATGGCTCCGACTGTCGTGACCACACTTGCCTGCTATATCAACGGTGCTGCAAACCTCTATTTCAGCAACGGCAAGGACTATTCCGGCGCTGCACAGCGTTATCCGGGTGTTGTGCAGGCTACGCGCAATTTTGTTGTAAATGCAGCGCATTTTGTCACGGATGAAAACCGTGTGAATACACTGGAACTGCCGAACAGCAGAGCGCCTTTTGCCTATATCCTCACAACAAACGGTCTGCATCGTTTGCAGATCAATCCGATTCTCGGTCAGCAGACACCTGAAGAACGTGCATTTATGAGTATGTATCAGCGCGTAATGGGCGAACTGCATTCGGCACAGCTCAAAGATAAAGCTGCCGGACTGGATCCCTCTGAAACGCTTGTTGCAACCCGCTGATCACCCAGAAGGAGCATTTACATGGAATCACAGAATTCACAGCCGAAAAAGCAGCGTATTTTCAGCGCGATCCAGCCGACCGGTGTCTTTACGCTCGGTAATTATATCGGCGCTGTCCGCAACTGGGATACGCTTCAGGAAGAATATGAGTGCATCTATGCGATCGCCGATCTTCATGCGATCACGGTCATGCAGGAGCCGGCTGAACTGCGCAAAAACACCATGCAGGCATTTGCTCTGATGCTTGCCTGCGGTATGGATCCGAAACGCAGCGTGACGTTCGTTCAGAGCCAGAATCCGCATCATGCAGAGCTGAGCTGGGTGCTTTCCTGTTCGACCATGTTCGGTGAACTGAGCCGTATGACGCAGTTCAAGGACAAGAGCGCACGCCATGCGGATAATATCAATGCAGGTCTGTTTACATATCCGGTACTGATGGCAGCCGATATTCTCGCATATAATGCAGATCTCGTGCCGATCGGTGCCGACCAGAAACAGCACCTTGAGCTTGCACGCAATATCGCACAGCGCTTCAATCAGCGTTATGGCGAAACATTTACTGTTCCGGACGGCTATTTCCCCAAGCAGGGTGCAAGACTGATGTCTTTGCAGGATCCGACGAAGAAAATGTCCAAGTCGGATGAGAATGTGAACGGCTGCGTCTATATTCTCGATGATAAGGATACGATCCTGCGGAAATTTAAGCGTGCCGTCACCGATTCCGATACTGAGGTGTGCTACAGAGAGGGCAAGGACGGCATCAATAATCTCATGACCATTTACGGCGCTGTTACCGGAAAAACGATGGACGAGATCACTGCTGAGTTTGCCGGCAAGGGCTATGGCGATTTCAAGCTCGCTGTCGGTGAAGCAGTTGCCGATCACCTTGAGCCGGTTCGTTCGGAATTTGCGCGCCTGATCGCAGATAAAGCATATCTGACCGAATGTATGTCCAACGGCGCACAGCAGGCATATCATCTGACTTCCAAGCTGATCCGCAAGGTTTATCGCCGTGTCGGATTCATCGACAGACTTTGAGCATTCTCTGTATCCCGAACAGATATCTGTGCAAATGACTAAAAGAAAAAGCGTTAAATAATGCTGTTTTGGATGCATAGATAAAAATTCAGAATTTGCGAAAAAATGCTTGCTTTTTGCGAAAAATAGAGGTAAAATGAATCATGAGAACAAGCGAAGAAACCCTTGCGGCACTGCGAAATTGTCCGCAGTACGGCATTGCAGAGCTTCTGCAGATCATGCAGGTTCTCCGCAGCGAAAACGGCTGCCCGTGGGATAAGGAGCAGACGCATCAGAGCATCCGGCAGGATTTCCTTGAGGAATGCTATGAAGCGGTCGAAGCGATCGACATGGACAGTGTTCCGATGATGCGTGAGGAACTTGGCGATGTTCTGCTTCAGGTCATATTCCATTGTCAGATCGAAGCGGAGCAGTCACATTTCACATTTGATGATATCTGCGATGAACTGTGCAGAAAGCTCGTTATCCGGCATCCGCACGTATTCGGTACGACCGAGGTTTCCGGCAGCGATGAGGTCCTGAAAAACTGGGACAGCATCAAACAGGAAACCAAAAATCAACAGACTGCCACAGATACATTGGATGGGGTATGCAAGGCACTACCTGCTTTGATGTATGCACAGAAACTCGGTAAGCGTGCAGGCAGAGCCGGTATGGACTGGAAATCTGCGGAAGATGCTTTTCAGTATATTCGGAAGGAAACGGACGAGCTGGAGGCGGCAATGCGGTCCGGCGACAGCAAACAGATCGAGGAGGAACTCGGAGATCTGCTGTTTTCCTGTGTCAATACTGCAAGACATCTGAAAATTGATGCGGAAACGGCGATGCGCGATGCGGCAGAAAAGTTCCGCCGTCGGTTTGCTGAAACGGAAAGACTTGTCCTCGCTGAAAATCAGGATATGGCATCGCTCGATCTGGATACACTGGATGTGTACTGGGAAGAAGCGAAAAAGAATCTTGCCGATCCGCGGAAATGATTTTACAGATGCGCGTCAAACCGGCAAGCTGTAAAATTACCTGAAAAAGAGATGAAAACTGGAGGATCACACAATGACCAAAATTGAATTGATTACCGCACTGGCGCAGAAGGGTAACTGCACCAGAAAAGAGGCAGATGATGCACTGGAGCTGGTCACATCTGTCATCGTTGAATCGCTGATGGAGGGTGAGAAGGTTCACCTGACAGGTCTCGGAACTTTCGAGATCCATGAGAGAAAGGCGAAGGAAACCAAGAACCCGCGCACCGGCAAACCCATGACTACGCCGGCAAAGAAAGCACCTGCTTTCCGCGCATCAAAAGCATTGAAGGAAGCTGTAAACAAGTAATGAGACTGGATAAATACCTGAAGGTTTCCCGTTTGATGAAACGCAGAACTGTTGCAAATGAAGCCTGTGATGCAGGCAGAGTTGCAGTCAACGGAAAGCCTGCGCGTGCCTCATACGAAGTCAAGGTCGGCGATGTGATCGAGATTGCCTTCGGACAAAGAACAATGAGAGTGCGTGTTGCCGCTGTTACTGAGGTCGTGAAGAAGGAAGACGCCGCGGCGCTTTATACGATCGAACCGTGAATCCTGTAGGATAATGATTCTGATTCAAGACGAATGAGCCGGAGAATTGTTCTCCGGCTTTTTTGTATTCTGCCGATAATACGCAAAAAAGCACTTCCGTTCCGGAGAACGAAAGTGCTTTTCATGTTCCGTAATCAGTCAGCAGAATACGGGATCAGCGCAACATATCTGGAACGCTTGATCGCGGTGGTGAGCTGACGCTGATGATATGCACAGGTGCCGGTGACTCTGCGGGGCAGAATCTTTGCACGCTCGGTCATGCACTTCTTCAGACGGTTGATATCCTTATAGTCGATGTTCTGAACCTTATCTGCACAGAACATACAAACCTTTCTGCGCGGTCTCTTTGCGCCGCGCTGCGGTCTTTCATGATCCATAGGCATGATAAATTTCCCTCCTTTTCAGGAAATCATTTTAGAACGGAACTTCTCCGTCGCTGAGGATTTCTTCAAATTCACCGATGTCACCAATGGAAAGGGCATCCTGCGAAGGTGCTGCCGGACGCGGAGCTGCCGGAGCCGGAGCATTCTGATATCCGCCCTGCGGAGCATAGCTCTGCTGCTGATATCCGCCCTGCTGCTGGTAACCGCCGCCCTGTTGGTAGCCGCCGTAATTATCCTGCTGACCGCCGGAATAATCTCCGCCGCCCTGTGAGGACGAACTCTTGGATTCACCAAAGCTGACGTTGTCAGCCTGAACTTCCATGCTGTAATGCTTAACACCGTTGTTATCCGTATAATCGTTATTGCGGAGGCTGCCCTCTACAATAATCATCTTTCCTTTGGAAAAATAACGTGAAACGAACTCGGCTGTGTTTCTCCAGCAGGTGACATTGATAAAGTCGGCTTGCTTCTCCTGATCCTTACGGAACGGGCGATCGACTGCAACAGTGATGCGGCAAACCGGAATACCGGAAGTCGTCTGCCGAAACTCAGGATCACGGGTCAGACGTCCCATTAAAATAACCTTGTTCAGCATAAACCGAACCTCCTTTTGAACGCTTGGAATCTTACTCCGTGACAGTGATCATGGAGCGCAGCACACCGTCCGTGATATTCAGGACACGATCCAGCTCTGCCGGGAAATCCGGAGCGGATGTGAAGCCTGCCACGATGTAGTATGCATCGGTCTCGTAGTTGATCGGGTATGCCAGCTTACGCTTACCCCATTCATCAACCTCGCCGAGTTCTGCATTCTTTTCGATGAGAGCCTTTACCTTTGCCCAGATGTTCTGGACAGCCTCTTCACCCTTGCTGAGACTGATAACGAGCATCAGCTCATAGCTTGCAGTTTTCTTCGCCATGTTTGATACACCTCCTTTTGGATAAAGCCCGTCCGTTCAGATTTCGGGCGGACAAGGAATCGGCTTGCGCCGTGGTACAGATAACCCGTACCTTACTATTTTATCAGAAAACAGCGGATTTGTCAAGAGCAAAATGAAAATTTTATGCCGTATTTTCTGCATCATTCATCTTTGGGCTGTTATCTGCATACAATTCAGCGAACAGCAAACGGGTGCTGAAAAGCGACAGGGGGGATAATCATTGAAGCAGCAATCGGTTCTGCGCGGCTCGGTGTGGCTGATCGCCTCGGCAGTATCGGCTAAAATTCTCGGCGCAGTTTTCCGGATTCCGCTGACGGCAATGCTCGGCGGAACGGGTATGGGTTATTTTTCATGTGCATACGGACTTTTTCTGCCAGTATTCGCACTTTCTGTCAACGGCATCAATACGGCTGTATCTGCGGTGACTGCACAGGCACAGGCGAAACATGATCCGGAATCGGCAGAGCGCACGTTCCGCATTGCACGCAGAATGTTCGGAATTGGCGGTGCGGTCTGTTCATTGATGCTTTGGTTCGCCGCTGAACCGCTTTGCTCCGGATTTTTGCATAATCCGGACGCTGCGCTTGCAGTACGGATGTTTGCGCCGGCAGTATTGATCTGCTGTCTGAATGCTGTTCTGCGCGGTTTGCATGAAGGATGCCGGAATATGATCCCGACTGCGGTCTCACAGGTGACTGAGGGAATCGGCAGAGTGGCATTCGGGCTCTTTTTCTGCGATATTGTTTTGCGGCAGGGGAGTACGGCTTTGCAATGGTTCCCTGCCGGCACTGCACTTCCGGCGGCGGCAGCAGCAGCGGCGATATTCGGAGTGACGCTTTCGACTGCTGTCGGATTGCTGACACTGCTTTGTTTTCCGGTGCGGCGGAGTGTGCGGTCATCGCCGGTCTATCTGCCGCATTCTGACCGTTCTCTGCGGCGATCGCTGCTGCGGATACTGATACCGGTAGCGGCGGCATCACTTGTGACGAATCTGACCACGCTGATTGATCTTGCCGCCGGAATGCGGCTTCTGGAGCGCGTGATTTTCAATGTGCCGGAACGGTTCGGTCTGCCGGACGGGATTTCGTCTGAGCAGGCGGCGCAGTCTGCAAATTTTTTGTTCGGTGCATTTTCCGGTATGGCTGTGACGATTTTCAACCTTGTGCCTGCGGTGACGAATATGTTCGGAAAAGGTGTATTTCCTGCGTTTGCGGCAGAGTATGTCCGGCACCGGACAGATGAGGCTGCCGAACAGGCAGAGAATGTGATGCGCAGGACGGCTTTTCTTGCAATTCCGGCAGGTTTCGGCATGACCGCGCTCGCATATCCGATTCTGAACTGTTTGTTTCCGACCAAACCGCAGGAAACGGCGGCTGTCGAAGTCCCTCTGATGATTCTTGGAATCGCGGTGATTTTTGCCGCGCTCAGTTATCCGTTATTCAGTATGCTTCAGGCATCCGGTCATGCCGGCGATACGGTATCTGTGATGCTCTGCGGTGCGGCAGCGAAGCTGCTTTGCAATTATTTGCTGATCCCGCGGCTGGGACTTTCCGGCATTGCACTTTCAACGGGTATTTGTTATGCTGTTATTCTTCTGCTTGCACTGCGCAGAATGCGTCTGCGAACCGGTATTCGTCTGCGTCTGCTGCGGATGTCTGCCGGAATGCTGTTTGCCGGTGCTTTTTGCGCTGCTGCGGCATATACCTGCCGGATGCAGATCAATTCCCGATTGCCGCAGAGCGCCGCGTTGTTCATTTCGGTCATTTCCGGCGGTGCTGTTTACCTGTTCAGTCTGCTGCTTATGCGGTATTTTTCGCGGCAAAACAAAGCCGCAAAACCGAGATGATACGGTTTTGCGGCTTCGCAGCAGATATTGTATTCAGAAGAATCAATAATCGGCAGGTGCATTCGGGTTATTGGTAATGCTGCGCCATGTGACGCTGGTTATGTCAGATACGATCTTATCGACATAGTAGTTCAAAATGAGCTGTGCATCGGTGATATCGGATTCGCCGTCACCGGATACATCAGCAATGGCGATCTGTGCATCTGTCAGCGGAGAAGCATTGCCTGCCATGCATTCAACATAGTGAGAGAGTGCAAGCTGTGCATCATCAGAGGAGATCTCGCCATTCTGGTTTACGTCACCGAACAGGCCGCCGACTTTCACGGTTGCAGTGTAATCCTTGCCGTTGTTCGATGCTGTGATGGTTGCAGTACCCTTGCCGACTGTCTTGACAAAACCGTTCTGATCGACGGTTGCGACAGAAGTATCAGAGGACTTCCATGTTACTTCGCCGGATGCGTTAAAGAGTGTGAGATTTGCGGTCTGACCTGCATCTGTCAGGCTGACAGCCGAACGGTTCAGCGCAGTATCATCACTTGTCAGAACGGAAACAGAGCCGTTATAGAAGGTTACAGGCAGCATTTCGCCTTCGTAATCAACGATCTTGAGATTATATTCCTTCTGATCACCGTAGAACTGGATATCGTAGAGATCGCCGTTCTTCGCATTTGTCGGAATGGTGAAGTTCAGGTTGGCAAGTACATTACCGTTTTCAGCGATCATATTCTTGGTCGTTGCGAAGGTATAGGTTGCAGGAATGGATTCATCTTTATGCTGCGGGCTGATATGGTTGTATGCGGGGGATTCCTTCGGCTGGGCAATTCTGTCCAGCGTCAGTCTGGAATCATAATTGAAGAAGAGCTGTGCGCCTGCTGTACCGGTATCGCCGAAGACATAGACCGGAACAGTAACGGTTTCGCCCGGTTTGCCGCAGACATCACCGATGATGAGGTAATGACCGCCGTTTTCGATCTGATAGCTGTCTTCCCACTTTGCGGATACAGCACCGACTGTAACAGTCAGCGGAACGGATTTGAATTCCAGTGCGCTATCAGATTCTGCACCGATGCAGGAGGACATGGATTTCACAGCCATACCGGCTTCAGCGCTTCTGGCATTGATATACTGATCTTTGCGGATATCGAAACGGTATGTGCCGGCAGGGGTATCCTTCGGGATCACGAGATTTGCGGTTGCGAACGGGTTGGTATATGCCCATTCAGCAGAGCTGTCCCATGCAGTTGTATCTGCCTGAACAGCAGCGTCAGCATTCTGCTTGCAGTCGAGTGAATAGAGCCAGCTGACATTCATATCCTTGCTGTTGAATGTCTGAGAAACAGAACCGGCTGCATCGCCCTTTGCGGCACTGTCAAAGCAGAAAGGTGCTGCCAGTGTGCCGTCATTGAGATAAAGACCGTAATTGCCGAAATTACCGTCCTCATCGACCTGTCCGTCATTGACCTGCAATTTCAGGTTGATGCCGTTGACACCGGGATTCTCCGGAATATAGATATCGACCGGAACGGTGAAATCGCCTTCCGCGATCTGATCGGCAGAGATCTTGACTTCATTTTTGCCTTCAGAGCGAAGATCAAAGGTCAGGATCTTCTGGTCGGCAGCAGATGCCTGAAGCATTGCTGAGCCGAGCATGGATGTGGCTGTCAGGCTGACCGCGAGGACAGCAGACAAAATTTTCTTTGTTCGCATAACACTAATCCTTTCTAATACTTGATTGGGATGTGCTGATATCTGATTCCGCAGATTTCGCCGCGGTTTCATTCATAGTTTCATGAGTTAAGCCGAAGGTCAGTGTGAGTAGACTGTCCGCAAGGTGGACGTTTTCAACAAGGATCGCAGGATCATCAAAATGGAGATCGCCGTGACTGAAATTCCAGAAAGCACGGACACCGTATCGGACGAGCTTATCTGCAAGCGCCGGTGCGGCGTTTTCCGGTACGCACAGGATCGCAAGCTCCGGATGCTCCTGATGACAGAAGCCGGAGAGCGTATCGGCATGGTGGACCGGCATTCCCTCGATGTCTTTTCCGGCAACAAAGGGGTTGGAATCAAACAGACCGATCAGTTCACAGCCGCATTCCGGAAAATTGACATGGCTTGCAATGGCTCTGCCGAGATTGCCGAGTCCGATCAGAATGGCACGTCTGTGCGCTGAAATGCCGAGAATCAGTCCGATCTCATCGCGCAGGGCGCGGACATTATAGCCATAGCCCTGCTGTCCGAAGCCGCCGAAACAGTTGAGATCCTGCCGGATCTGAGAGGCTGTCATGCCCATCTGACGGGAAAGCTCTTTGGATGAAATGCGGACGGTTCCGTGATTTGCCAATTCACCGAGAAAACGGTAATAGCGCGGCAGTCTGCGAATGACCGAAGGGGAGATCTCCTGCTTTGACATAATCCGCCTCCTCCTTATTGGAGCTTTGCGGCAAGGCGGGAACTGATCTCCTCAAGGAACTGTCTGGAGTTGACTTTCTGCTTGTTTTCGAGCGTCGAAAGCAGATAAAGGTCACCGGTCATGATACCGTCTTCAATGGTCTGGATCGTTGCAGCTTCGAGCTGATCGGCAAAACTGCAAAGTGCAGGGATGCTGTCCAGTTCACCGCGCTTGCGGAGTGCGCCCGACCATGCAAAGATCGTAGCGACGGAGTTGGTCGAGGTTTCTTCGCCTTTGAGATGCTTATAATAATGACGCTGTACCGTGCCGTGTGCTGCTTCATATTCATAGATGCCGCTCGGAGAAACGAGTACAGAGGTCATCATAGCAAGTGAACCGTAAGCAGTCGAAACCATATCGGACATCACATCGCCGTCATAGTTCTTGCACGCCCAGATATAGCCGCCGTTGGAACGGATCACACGCGCAACAGCATCGTCGATCAGGGTGTAGAAATACTCGATGCCGGCGGCAGCGAATTTCTCCTTGAAATCAGCCTCATAGATCTCGCTGAAGATATCCTTGAAGCGGTGGTCGTATTGCTTGGAAATGGTATCCTTTGCCGCGAACCAGAGATCCTGCTTGCGGTCAAGTGCATAATTGAAGCAGGAACGGGCAAATCCGGCGATAGAATCATCGCGGTTGTGGAGTCCCTGAATAATGCCGTCGCCCTTGAATTCATGGATGAGCTGACGGGTTTCGTTGCCGTCCTTATCCGTCCAGACAAGCTCAGCCTTACCGCCGCCTTTGACCTGCATTTCGGTATTCTTGTAAACATCGCCGTATGCATGACGGGCGATCGTGATCGGCTTTGTCCATGTCGGGATATAGGGGGTGATGCCCTTGACAAGGATCGGTGTGCGGAAAACAGTACCGTCCAGAATTGCACGGATCGTGCCGTTCGGAGATTTCCACATCTCGGAAAGTCCGTATTCCTCAACACGCGCAGCATTCGGGGTGATAGTCGCACACTTGACTGCAACACCGTATTTCAGGGTTGCGTTTGCGCTGTCAACCGTGATCTGATCCTTGGTTTCCTCACGCTTTTTCAGTCCGAGATCGTAATAATCGGTTTTCAGGTCAACATAAGGAAGAATGAGGATATCCTTGATCCACTGCCAGAGGATGCGCGTCATTTCGTCGCCGTCCATTTCGACGAGCGGCGTTGTCATTTTGATTTTTTCCATTGGAATCATTCCTTTCGGGAGAATATATCGAAGCAGATGCCGTGATTATTTCAGTGCTTCACGGGTATAGTCGAGCAGACCGCCTGCGAGCATGATATCCTTGGTTCTGCCGGTCAGTTCGCAGAGAACCGGGATCTCAGCGCCGTTTGTCTTGTTGATAACGGTAAGTTCAGATTTGCCTTCTTCGACTGCCTTGCGGACATCTGCAAGAACAAGCTGATCGCCCTGTGCGATCTTATCATAGTCAGCCTCATTGACAAATGTCAGCGGCAGGATGCCGGCATTGATAAGGTTTGCACGGTGGATACGGGCAAAGGACTTCACGAGAACCGCCTTGACACCGAGATAAAGCGGTGCGAGTGCAGCGTGCTCACGGGACGAACCCTGACCGTAGTTTGCGCCGCCGACAATGATGCTCTGACCGAGCGATTTTGCACGCTTCGGGAATTCCTCATCGCAGACAGCAAAGCAATGCTCGGAGATCTTCGGGATATTGGAACGCAGCGGCAGGATCTTTGCGCCTGCCGGCATAATGTGGTCAGTTGTGATATTGTCGCCGACTTTCAGGGAAACCGGTGCATCAATGGTTTCGAGCAGCGGTGTGGTATCCGGATACGGCTTGATGTTCGGTCCGAGTTTGATCTCAACGCTGTCCATATCCTTTTCCTCTGCCGGCAGTGCGACCATATTGTCATTGATCGTGAATACATCCGGCAGCTTGAATTCCGGCATTTCGCCGAGTGTACGCGGATCGGTCAGGTAACCGGTCAATGCGGATGCAGCGGCTGTTTCCGGCGATACAAGATAGATCTGACCGTCTTTTGTGCCGGAGCGTCCTTCAAAGTTGCGGTTGAATGTACGCAGGGAGATACCTGCGGAATTCGGGGACTGTCCCATGCCGATGCACGGACCGCAGGCAGATTCGAGGATTCTTGCACCTGCGTCGATCATGTCGCCGAGTGCGCCGTTTGCCGCGATCATATTGAGGACCTGCTTGGAACCCGGTGCAATCGAGAGTGATACATCCGGATGAACGGTCTTGCCTTTCAGAATGTATGCGACCTTCATCATATCGAGCAGTGAGGAATTCGTGCAGGATCCGATGCAGACCTGATCAATTTTCAGCTTGCCGATCTCGCTTGTGGATTTGACATTATCAGGGGAGTGCGGGCAGGCAGCCAGCGGTTCGAGCTTGGAAAGGTCGATCTCGATGACTTCATCATAGACGGCATCTGCGTCTGCTGCCAGCGGCGTCCAGACTTCTTCACGCTGCTGAGCCTTGAGAAACGCTCTGGTCATTTCATCAGAGGGGAAGATTGAAGAAGTTGCGCCGAGCTCTGCGCCCATGTTTGTAATTGTAGCACGCTCCGGAACGGTCAGCGTTGCAACGCCCTCACCGGTGTACTCAATGACCTTGCCGACACCGCCCTTGACGGTCATGCGGCGCAGGACTTCGAGAATGACATCCTTTGCAGCTACCCACGGCGAGAGCTTGCCGGACAGCTTGACGTTGACGACTTTCGGGCAAGTAATATAGTATGCGCCGCCGCCCATTGCGACTGCGACATCCAGACCGCCTGCGCCGATCGCCAGCATACCGAGACCGCCGCCGGTCGGAGTATGGGAATCAGAGCCGATCAGTGTCTTGCCCGGAATGCCGAAGCGTTCCAGATGCACCTGATGGCAGATGCCGTTGCCCGGACGGGAGAAGAACAGACCATGCTTCTTTGCACAGCTTCCGATGAAGCGGTGGTCATCAGCATTCTCAAAGCCGTTCTGGAGCGTATTGTGGTCGATATAGGCGACAGAACGCTCTGTGCGGACACGCGGCACACCCATTGCCTCAAATTCGAGGTAAGCCATTGTGCCGGTTGCATCCTGTGTCAGCGTCTGGTCGATGTGAATGCCGATCTCAGTACCGCGGATCAATTCACCCTCTACGAGATGCGCAGAGAGGATCTTTTCCGTCATTGTAAGTCCCATATTGAATTCCTGCCTTTCAAACATAAATATACTCTTATATTTTACACCAAAGAGGGGCTTTCTGTCAAGTGATTTTTCTGAAATATGCCTGAATCGGCGAATTTTCGTCTGAAGACGAATGCAAAGGCGGATGAATATGAAGCAAATCAGAGGCAGAATCGGCATCCGCTTGACAAAAACGGCAATACGTCGTATACTAATAAAAAGAAACATGAAACAACCACCAGTGTTCATATTTGGTTCACAAAATGTTCATAGAATGTTCATGGACAAAAATGGCGAAATGTGTTATAATAAATAGACCGTTTACGCGGATTCGGGATCATGCCTGCCGTTTGCAGGAGGTTTTCACCTTCCCCCACCTGCGTTTACCGGATTGAATGATCAGAAAGAGGTGAAATTTCATGCTTCGTAAGGAAGAAAAGACAGAGGTCATCCTTGCAAATGCTACCCACGAGGGCGATACCGGTTCTCCTGAGGTACAGATCGCAATTCTGACCCGTCGTATCGACGACCTCAATGCTCATCTGAAAGAGCATAAGCACGACCACCACTCCTATCGTGGTCTGCTGAAAATGGTCGGCCGCCGCCGTAATCTGCTTGCATACCTGAAGAAGAAGGATATCGAGCGTTACAGAGCGACGATCGAGCGTCTCGGCCTGCGTAAGTAATACGCGCAATGAGGGGAGGGAGGCGACTCCCTTCCCTTTATTTGTTTTTGGAATCTGCGTGCTTTCCGGTTTGCTCCGCCGGTTTAGCATGAAATCATGCACTGCAGCCTGATGCAGTCTGTGATTTTATGCTAAAAGATGTCGGATGAACAGGAAAAAGCACAAAACAAATGAATGATCAAGGAGGCTTATCCAAATGTTCGAGAATCACAAGATTTTCAAGACGACATTCTGCGGCAGAGAACTGAGCATCGAAACAGGCAAGACCTGTGAGCTTTCCAACGGTTCCTGCTGGGTACGCTACGGCGATACCGTCGTTATGGCGAATGTTACTGCGAGTGAGAAACCGCGCGAGGGCGTTGATTTCTTCCCGCTTTCCGTTGATTATGAGGAGCGTCTGTATTCCGTCGGCAGAATCCCCGGCAGCTTCATGAAGCGCGAGGGCAAGCCGAGCGAGCACGCGATCCTCACTTCCCGCTGCGTTGACCGTCCGATCCGTCCGCTGTTCCCGAAGGATATGCGCAATGACGTTGCTGTTGTCATGACGGTTCTGGCAGTCGATCAGGATGCAATGCCGGAGATCCTCGGCATGATCGGTACATCCGTTGCAATTTCGATCTCCGATATTCCGTGGAACGGCCCGATCGGCGGTGTTGAAGTCGCGCTCGTTGACGGCGAGATCATTCTGATGCCGACAAAGGCTCAGAGAGCTGTTTCCGATCTGAAACTGACTGTTGCTGCATCTGCTGAGAAGATCGTTATGATCGAAGCAGGCGCAAATGAAGTGCCGGATGATCTGATGCTCGAATGCATCGTCACGGCACATGAGGAGATCAAGAAACTCGTTGCGTTCATCTCCGATATCCAGAAGGAGATCGGCAAGCCGAAGTTTGCATTTGAATCTATGGAAGTCGATCACGAGCTGTTCGATGCAATCATGGATTTTGCGCGCAAGGATGTCGAATTTGCACTTGATACCAATGATAAGAATGTCCGTGAGGCAAGACTTTCCCCGATCAAGAATGCAATTCACGAGAAATTCGATCCGGAGAATGAAACCCGTATCGCAATGATCGATGAGTGCATCTACAAGCTCCAGAAGACTATCGTCCGCGACTGGCTCTATCAGGGCAAGCGCGTTGACGGCAGAAAGATCGACGAGATCCGTCCGCTTTCTGCTGAGGTCGGTCTGCTGCCGCGCGTTCACGGTTCCGGTCTGTTCACCCGCGGTCAGACACAGGTTCTGACGATCGCAACACTCGGCCCGATCGCTGATGCACAGCGCATTGACGGTCTGGATGAGAATGAGGAAACCAAGCGCTATATGCACCAGTACAACTTCCCGAGCTATTCTGTCGGTGAGACCAAGCCGAGCAGAGGTCCGGGACGCCGCGAGATCGGTCACGGCGCACTGGCTGAGAAGGCTCTTGTTCCGGTTCTGCCGTCTGTTGAGGAATTTCCGTATGCGATGCGCCTTGTTTCTGAGGTTCTCAGCTCCAACGGTTCGACTTCGCAGGGCTCGATCTGCGGTTCGACACTGGCACTTATGGATGCCGGCGTTCCGATCAAGGCTCCGGTTGCAGGTATCTCCTGCGGTCTGATCACCAAGCCGGATTCTGACGAATTCATGACAATGGTCGATATTCAGGGACTGGAAGATTTCTTCGGCGATATGGATTTCAAGGTCGGCGGTACACATAAGGGTATCACCGCAATTCAGGTCGATATCAAGGTTGACGGCCTGACACCTGCGATCATCAAAGAAGCATTTGAAAAGACACGCAAGGCTCGTCTGTATATCCTTGACGAGATCATGCTGAAAGCAATTCCGCAGGCTCGTGAAACCGTTTCCGAGTTTGCACCGAAGATGCTCCAGACCAGAGTTCCGGTCGAGAAGATCCGTGAAGTCATCGGCTCCGGCGGAAAGGTCATTCAGAAGATCTCCGCAGAATGCGATGTTAAGATCGACATTAACGAGGACGGCAGCGTATTCGTTTCCGGTATTGACCTTGCGAATGCACGCAAGGCGATCCAGATCGTTGATACGATCGCAAACGGTCCGGAGATCGGCGCGATCTATAAGGGTAAGGTAACAGGTATTCAGGCATTCGGCGCATTTGTTGAGATCGTTCCGGGCAAGGAAGGTCTGGTTCATATTTCCAAGCTCGACAAGCAGCGCGTCGAAAAGACTGAGGATGTTGTTTCTCTGGGTGATGAGATCGTTGTCAAGGTCATGGAGATCGATGATGTGAAGGGCAAGATTTCCCTCTCCAGAAAGGATGCTCTTGCTGAACTGGAAGCAAGAAAGCAGCTTGTTCAGGACGAGAATGCCTGATTGATGCATGATTGACAGGGCAGATTCTTATGTCTGCCCTGTTTTTGCACATCGGCAAGGAAGGATGGATCGTGTGAAAATATATGAGTTTATGCTTGCTGCCGGATGCTGTGCGTTACTGACAGGCTGCGCCGGAGAAATGCCGGATCGTACGGCTGAATCAGATATTTCTTCGGAAACTGTTACGGATGCCGCGGAAACGTCTCAGACGGAAACGAAAGCGGAAAGCAGTACAACTGATACTGTTACGACAACAAGCACAGAATCGACTGCTGTTACAACGACCACGACTGAACCGGCCAAACCGTATCAATGGGTGAAAGAGCCGTTTCTTGAAGCGGATGATGTCAATGTCGTTCCGGCGGAAAATACATACGGGAACTACGGCGATTTTCTTGAAACGGATTTTGCGCTGATCATGCAGGATGATCTGCTCGGTATGGCTGATTATGACGGCAATGTTGTCATGGAACCGAAATATAAGGCTGTCAGCGGAAAATTGAACAGCGAAAACGCGCATTATGAATTTATCAATGATCCGTCTCCGATGGGCGGCTCGCAAATATTCTGTGCCGAATCAAAACAGTTTTTTATCAATGAAAGCTACGAATGTCCCCATTGCACCAGTAAGTTTTCGACCTGCTATATCGGGACGGGATTTGTTTACGAAAGTGAACAGGGCTTTTCCGGCACTTATGCCGGAGATATTCTGCGTTCGGCAGCAGCAGGGGATGAACTTTGGCTGCACGGACAGATCGGATTTGAACGCAGGGATGACCTGACAGAAACGGTTGCGGCACGAAGCATCATTCTTCCTGCGGAATATCTGACAGATACTTCTGTGAAGGGAACTGTTTCCGGCGGTTTCGGACTGATCCGGAATAATACTGTGATCCTTCCGTTTGATTATGAGAATGCACTTGATTTCAAATCCGGTGTAACTGCGCTCTGTAAGGATGGGAAATGGGGATATGTCAACGCAGAGGGTACTGTCATAGTTCCGTTTGCATACGATGCGGATTTCATCTATTCGTATGATCCGAACCGGTATATCCCGAATTTCGGTGAGGAAGGCAAGGATGAATATGTTCCGTATCTGCCGAGTGAGGGTTATATTGCGCTGAATGCCGGTGATCAGGCAGGATACTGCGATTCCAAAGGACAAGAGGTCGTTCCGGTCGGCGAATTTATGAATGCCCGTCCGATCCATAACGGAAAGGCATGGGTACAGGATGCCGATACGAAGCTGTGGGGTATTATCTCGATCGGCTGATCATATTATATATAGTATAGAAGCCGTCTGATGGCATAGATAGAATGTATATGGCAAATTAACCAAATATTGCAAATAATGTTTGCGAATGTTCTCTATGAGAATGCCGCAGGAATTTCAAAAAACGCTTGAAATTTCTGCGGCTGTATGTTATAATAATAAAGCTGATGCAACAAGATATGCTAAGATACCGCGAGGTTGCGGCTGTGGCCGGTAATTCGCGGCGAGCATGTCCCGCTAGACGGGCGATTTGAGATTATGCACTGTGTGTGCAAAAAGCTGCGAAACCGCAGGCTCCGGCTGAAGGAGTCAGTTCTGTCATCTTACGGACGGTTCTGTCAGGAAAGCCGCTGCCGGCAGGTCATAAGACTTTTTGCGTACAATCGCAGAGACACTCTCTGCTTATCTCATTCCGTGAGCCCGATGCAAGCCATCTTGCAGTCGGGGTTTTTTATAGACTTTGTATATAGGGAACACGCGGTTCGGTTGTAAGAGCCGGATCACGAAAATTCACGGAAAACACATAGGCTACTCACTTCATGTCCCCTAAGCAGCAAAAGAAATCTGAAGGAGGCTAAATCAAGTGGCAGGCAGCGAAAAACTGAGAATCCGTATCAAGGGCTATGAGCACGCGACAGTCGATGCCGCGGCAGCCAGAATCGTGGAAACCGCAAAGCGCAACGGCGCACAGAAGGTTTCGGGACCGATCCCGCTTCCGACTGATAAGGAAGTCGTCACGATTCTTCGCGCAGTGCATAAGTACAAGGACAGCCGTGAGCAGTTCGAAATGCGTACGCACAAGCGCCTGATCGACGTCATCCGCCCGACAAAGGCGACGTTGGATGCTCTCACAAGACTGGAAATTCCCGCAGGTGTTGATATCAACATGGAAATGAAAGAGATGAAATAATCTCTGATCTGCAAGGGAAATCCGCATTAGGCGGCTCTCTTCAAGCCGCCGGTCATGTTGGCATGATGAATGTCAACCAATAACCAAAGGAGGATACTACACATGAAGAAAGCCATTCTTGGCAAGAAGATCGGTATGACACAGATCTTCGATGAGTCCGGCAAAGTCGTGCCGGTAACGGTCGTTGAAGCAGGCCCCTGCTTCGTCGTACAGAAGAAGACCGTTGAAAATGACGGCTACAATGCAATTCAGGTCGGCTTTGGCACTGCAAAGGCTGACAAGGTCAACAAGCCGATGAAGGGTCACTTCAATAAGGCAAACACCGGTGCGCTCCGCACTCTGCGTGAATTCCGCCTTGATGACTGCGATGCTTACAATGTCGGCGATGCCATTCAGCCCGAGATCTTCGCGGCAGGCGATATTGTTGACGTACAGGGCACCAGCAAAGGTAAGGGCTATGCAGGTCCGATCAAGCGTTTCAATCAGCACAGACTGAAGGAAACTCACGGTACCGGTCCGGTTCACCGTCAGGCTGGTTCCATGGGCGCTTGCTCCTCTCCGTCCCGTATTTACAAGGGCAAGGGACTTGCAGGTCACATGGGTGCTGAGACTGTTACTGTTCAGAACCTTTCGGTCGTTTCCGTTGACAATGAGAATCATCTCATTGCGATCCGCGGCGCGATCCCCGGTCCGAAGGGCAGCCTCGTTACCATTACCAACAGCGTGAAAAAGGGTTAAGGAAGGAGGAAATCAGAAATGGCAAATGTTCCGGTTTATGATATGAACGGCAAACAGGTTTCCGAAACCGAACTCAATGATGCTGTGTTCGGTATCACACCGAATGAGGGTATCATGCACGCCTGCGTCGTGAATTATCTCGCGAACCAGCGTCAGGGCACACAGTCCACGCTGACACGCACCGAGGTTACCGGCGGCGGCAGAAAGCCGTACCGTCAGAAGGGTACCGGTCACGCTCGTCAGGGCTCCATCCGTGCTCCGCAGTGGTATCACGGCGGCGTTGCACTCGGACCGAAGCCGAGAAGCTACCGTTACACCCTGAATAAGAAAGTTCGCCGTCTGGCAATGCTTTCTGCATTCTCCCAGAAGGCTCTGGATCAGAGCATTATCGTAATCGACAACCTCGCAGTTGAGGGCTTCAAGACCAAGACAATCGTGAATATGCTCAAGGCTCTTGAGATCAACGGCAAGGCACTGATCGTTACACGGGAAGCTGATAAGAATGTCTACAAGAGTGCAGCAAACATCCCGGGTGTCAAGACGGCTGCCGTCAATACTCTGAATGTTTACGACATTCTGAATCATGATGCATTCATCGTCAGCAAGGGCGCTGTTGCAAGAATCGAGGAGGTGTATGCAAAATGAAGGCACCGCAGGATATCATTCTGAAGCCCGTCATTACCGAGCAGTCCACTGACCTGCTCCCTATGGGCAAATACACCTTCAAGGTTGCAAAGGACGCAAACAAGCTCGAAATTGCCTACGCAGTTGAGAAGCTCTTTAACGTCGAAGTCACCAAGGTCAACACCGTGAACGTCCGCGGCCGCGCAAAGCGCGTCGGCAGATACCTCGGCAAGACCGCTAGCTGGAAAAAGGCAGTCGTTACTGTCAATCCGGAGCCCGGCACCGATGCACAGGGCAAGAAGCGCAACGGTACCATCGAATTCTTCGACGGTATGTTCTGATTGATCTGAAAGAACGATCATTCAGACCACAGGATGTCCGATCCGGATGATCCTGTTTGTATGGGAGTCATGCTCCCGATAAGTAAGCATTGAATTTAAGGAGTGAAAACACAATGGCAATTAAGGCTTATAAGCCGACGACTCCGGGCCGCCGCGGCATGACAGTCACCGATTACTCGGGCCTTTCCAAGAATGGTCCTGAGAAGTCGCTCTGCGTCACGCTCAAGAAGAAGTCCGGTCGTAATAACTACGGCAGAATCACTGTTCGCCATCACGGCGGCGGCATTCGCCCGAAGTACAGAATGATCGATTTCAAGCGCAACAAGGATGGCATCAATGCAACCGTTCTGACACTTGAATACGATCCGAACCGCAGCGCATTCATCGCACTGGTTCAGTATGAGGACGGCGAAAAGCGCTACATCCTCGCACCGAACGGCCTGAAGGTCGGCGATACCGTCCGCAGCGGTGAAGACTGCGATATCAAGCCGGGCAACGCACTTCCGCTGACCGCAATTCCGGTCGGTACTTTCATCCACAACATTGAGCTTTATCCGGGCAAGGGCGGTCAGCTCGTTCGCTCCGCCGGCAACCAGGCTCAGCTCATGTCCAAGGAAGGTGCTTATGCACTGGTTCGTCTCCCCAGCGGTGAGATGAGAAAAGTGCCGGTCATCGGCAAGGCAACAATCGGTCAGGTTTCCAACATTGACCACGAAAATGTTCATATCGGTAAAGCAGGCCGTACCCGTCACATGGGTATCCGCCCGACAGTCCGCGGTTCTGTTATGAACCCGAATGACCACCCGCACGGCGGTGGTGAGGGCAAGTCCCCGATCGGTCGTCCCGGTCCTGTTACCCCGTGGGGCAAGCCGGCGCTCGGTTATAAGACTCGTAAGCATCACAAGCCTTCCGATAAGCTCATCGTGAAGCGCCGCAACGGTAAATAAGAAAGGAGGCTGACTCATGAGCAGAAGTGTTAAAAAGGGTCCTTACGTTCAGGAAGCCCTTTACAAGCGCGTTGTCGCTATGAATGAAACCGGAGAAAAGAAGGTTCTGAAGACATGGAGCCGTTCTTCTACAATTTTCCCGGAGTTTGTCGGCCACACCTTTGCGGTCCACGACGGACGCAAGCACATTCCGGTTTTTGTTACCGAGGAAATGATCGGCCACAAGCTCGGCGAGTTTGCACCGACCAGAACCTTTAAGGGCCATGCCGGTTCCAAGACGTCCAACAACGGCAAGAAGTAATCGGAAGGAGGATTTTTCGCATGGCTAAGAACGAAATGAACTACGAGCCGGAGGCAAAAGCAATCCTCCGCGGTGAGCGCATCTCCCCCAGAAAGGTGCAGATCGTGCTTGACCTGATCCGCAATCAGCCCGTAGAGAAAGCAATCGCAGCACTGGAACTGACTCCGAAGGCAGCTTGCCCGATCGTCAAGAAGCTCCTCAACTCCGCGATTGCAAATGCGGACAACAACCATTCTATGAATAAGGATGCACTCTATGTTGCAGCCTGCTATGTCGGTCCGGGCCCGATCCTGAAGAGAATCCAGCCGCGTGCACAGGGCAGAGCATTCCGCATTAACAAGCGCACCTCGAATATTACCATTATCCTGAAGGAAAGGGAGGCATAAAATCCTATGGGACAGAAAGTGAATCCGCACGGCCTTCGCGTCGGCGTTATCAAAGACTGGGATTCCCGCTGGTTCGCTGATAAAAAGCATTTCGGCGATACCCTCGTCGAGGATTATAACCTCCGCGAGTTCATCAAAAAGTCTCTGTATGCAGCCGGCATCGCACGCATCGAGATCGAGCGCCTTCCTGAGAAGGTCCGCATTCACATCAACTGCGCAAAACCCGGTCTGATCATCGGCAGAGGCGGTACGGAGATTGAAAAGCTCCGCGCAAGCATCGAAGAGCGCATCGGCAAGTCCGTTGCCATCAATATCATCGAGATCAAGAATATGGATCTCTCTGCACAGCTCGTTGCTGAGAAGATCGCTCTCGACCTCGAAAACCGTGTATCCTTCCGCAGAGCTATGAAAGGCTCCATCGGCAGAACCATGAAGTCCGGTGCGAAGGGCATCAAGATCAAGTGCGGCGGCCGTCTCGGCGGTGCTGAAATCGCACGTTCTGAGTGCTACCACGAAGGTACCATTCCGCTTCAGACCATCCGTGCGGATATCGACTACGGTTTCGCTGAGGCAAACACCACTTACGGCAGAATCGGCATCAAGGTCTGGATCTACAAGGGTGAGATCCTGAAGGGCGATGCTGCAAAGGCTGCTGCAAATAAGGAGCGCTATGAGCGCAAGAACGATCGTCCGCGTGACAACAAGCGCCGCAGAGATGATCGTAACGGCGGTGACCGTGGTGACCGCAGACCGCGCCGCGATTTCAACAATAACGGCGAACGCAGACCGCGCACCGATCGTCCGCAGGGACAGAACAGAAGAGAAGGAGGTTCCGCAAATGCTGCTTCCAAAGAGAGTTAAGTACCGCCGCGTTCACAGAGGACGCCTGACCGGTAAGGCATACCGTGGTAACCGCGTTGTATACGGCGATTTCGGTCTTGTCGCATTGGAGCCGTCCTGGATCACATCCAACCAGATCGAGGCTGCCCGTATTGCGATGACACGTCGTATCAAGAGAGGCGGTAAGGTTTGGATCAAGATTTTCCCGGATAAGCCGATCACTGAGAAGCCGGCTGAAACCCGAATGGGTTCCGGTAAAGGTTCTCCGGAATACTGGGTCGCTGTTGTTAAGCCGGGCAGAGTGCTGTTTGAGATCGGTGCTGATAAGGAGAAGCCGATTTCTGAGGCTGACCTGAAAGAGGCTCTGCGTCTGGCAATGCATAAGCTGCCTGTTAAGTGCAAGATTGTTGCGAAAGATGAGCAGGATGGAGGTGCACAGGCATGAAAGCTGCTGATATCAGAGAAATGAGCATGGAAGAAATGGCTGCGCAGCTCCAGAGCCTGAAGGAGGAGCTCTTCAACCTCCGTTTCCAGCTTGCTGCAAACCAGCTTGAAAATACTGCCAGACTGAAGGCAGTCAAGAAGGACATCGCCCGTGTCAAGACTTGCATGCGTGCCGCTCAGACTGCGGCAGAGGCATGAGGAAGGAGGACTTTGTCATGGCTGAAACTACTGAGAGAAATCTGAGAAAAACAAGAACCGGTAAGGTCGTCAGCGATAAGATGGACAAGACCGTTGTTGTCGCAATCGCAGACCACGTTCAGCATCCGCTTTACAAGAAGATCGTCAAGCGTACCGTGAAACTCAAGGCTCACGATGAGATGAACGAGTGCAAGATCGGTGACCGCGTTCTCGTGATGGAGACACGTCCGCTTTCCAAGGATAAGAGATGGCGCGTTGTCGAGATCATTGAAAAGGCAAAATAATTCTTCGATCATAATAATCGCGCACTTTGCATTGCAAATCCGGACGGCAATTTCCGTGCGGTGCGGCAGAGTGCCATGCAGATAGGAGGAACCTGCTGTGATTCAAATGCAGTCTTACTTAAAGGTTGCAGACAACACCGGCGCAAAGGAGCTTATGTGCATCCGCGTGCTGGGCGGCACCCGCAGACGCTATGCGAACATCGGTGACGTTGTCGTTGCATCCGTTAAGAAAGCAACACCCGGCGGCGTTGTGAAGAAGGGTGACGTTGTGAAAGCTGTCATCGTTCGTTCCGCGAAAGGTCTCCGCAGAGATGACGGAACCTACATTCGTTTCGATGAGAACGCAGCCGTTATCATTAAGGATGACAAGACCCCTCGCGGTACACGTATTTTTGGACCGGTTGCCAGAGAGCTGAGAGAACATGACTATGTCAAGATCCTCTCCCTTGCACCGGAAGTCCTTTGATTTGGAGGTGCCACGATGAGTAATGTTCATGTAAAGAAGGGCGATACCGTTCGCCTGCTCGTCGGTGATCCTGCTGATAAGTACACCGACATCGATAAGAAGAAGATCAAGACCGGTAAGGTTCTTGAGGTCAGCCCGAAAGAGGGCAAGGTCATTGTTGAAGGCATCAACATGATCACCAAGCACGTTAAGCCCACCAGAGTCGGTCAGTCCGGCGGCATCGTGAAGGCAGAGTCCCCGATCTATGCCTGCAAAGTTCAGCTGATCTGCCCGAAGTGCGGCAAGCCCACCAGAGTCGGTCATACCGTCGAGGAATCGGGCGACAAGAAAACCAAGCTGCGCGTTTGCAAGAAGTGCGGCGCGACTTTTGAGTAAAGGAGAACAACGATGGCTAGACTGAAAGATTATTATGTCAGCACCGTTGCTCCGGCGCTGATGAGCAAATTCGGCTACAAGAACGTCATGCAGATCCCGCGCCTTGACAAAGTCGTTGTCAACGTCGGTGCAGGTGAAGCAAAGGATAACGCAAAGGCAATCGACGCGATCATGGGCGATCTTTCCCTGATCACCGGTCAGCGTCCGGTCGTCTGCCGCGCAAAGAGGTCTGTCGCAAACTTCAAGCTCCGTGAGGGTATGCCGATCGGTGTGAAGGTCACACTGCGCGGCGAGAAGATGTGGGACTTCGTGGATAAGCTCTTCAATATTGCTTTCCCGCGTGTCCGTGACTTCCGCGGTATCAACCCCAATTCCTTCGACGGCAAGGGCAACTACTCTACCGGTATCAAGGAACAGCTCATTTTCCCTGAAATTGAGTACGATAAGATCGACAAGGTTCGCGGTATGGATATCAACTTTATCACAACCGCTGCTACGGACGAAGAAGCAAAAGAGCTGCTGACGCTGCTCGGCGCACCGTTCGCAAAGTGATCTAGGAGGGTTATATGGCAAAGAAATCTATGATTCTGAAGCAGCAGAGAGCACCGAAGTACTCAACGCGCGCTTATAACAGATGCAAAATCTGCGGCAGACCCCACGCCTACCTCAGAAAGTTCGGTATTTGCCGAATTTGTTTCCGAGAGCTTGCACACGATGGTCAGATTCCGGGTGTCAAGAAGGCTAGCTGGTAAACCGGACGATAGATAAAGGAGGTCATTTGGTATGCAAATTTCTGATACCATTGCGGATCTGCTCACAAGAATCCGCAACGCTGCTACTGCTAAGCACGCAACGGTTGACGTTCCTGCTTCCAACGTGAAAAAGGCTATCACCCAGATCCTGACCGATGAAGGCTACATCAAGAGCTTTCAGGTCATCGACGATGGCAAGCAGGGCATCATCCGCATCACTCTGAAGTACGACGAGAACAGAACTTCCGTCATCAGCGGTCTTCGCCGCATCTCCAAGCCGGGTCTGAGAATTTACAGCTCCTGCGCGGATATGCCGAAGGTTCGCAAAGGTCTCGGTATTGTTATCGTATCTACTTCCAAGGGAATTATGACCGACAAGAAGGCCAGAGAGCTGAATGTCGGCGGCGAGGTTCTCGCTTACGTTTGGTAATTAAAGGAGGAAACGCATCATGTCCAGAATCGGAAGAATGCCGATCGCGATTCCTGCCGGCGTCACCGTTACGGTTGACGATACCAATCTGGTTACCGTAAAGGGACCGAAGGGCGAGAATTCGTATCGCGCAAATACTGCTATGCAGGTTAAGGTTGAGGATGGTCAGGTCACTATCACCCGTCCCAACGACAATAAAGAGAACCGCGCTCTGCACGGTCTCACCAGAACGCTCATCGCAAACATGGTTTTCGGTGTGAACGAGGGCTTCAAGAAAACACTGCAGATCGAAGGCGTTGGCTACCGTGCAAAGAAGGACGGCAAGAATCTTGTCTTGAACCTTGGTTATTCGCACGATGTCGTTATGCCGGAGACTGAGGGCATTACCATTGATGTTCCGAATGCAAACACGATCGTGATCAACGGCTATGATAAGCAGAAGGTCGGTCAGTTTGCTGCGGAAGTCCGCGAGAAGCGTCCGCCGGAGCCTTATAAGGGCAAGGGTATCCGCTACGAGGGCGAGTACATCATCCGTAAGGAAGGTAAGGCCGGTAAGGGCAAGAAGTAAGGAGAAAGGTGAATTGCTATGGTAAAGAAAATTGACAGCAACAAAGCCCGTCTCAAGAGACACCGCAGAGTCCGTGCAAAGATCTCCGGTACTGCCCAGCGTCCGAGACTGAGCGTTTATCGCTCCACAAAGCACATCTACGCACAGCTGATTGATGATGTCGCAGGTGTTACACTTGCTGCTGCTTCGAGCCAGGATAAAGGCTTCGAGGGCAACGGCGGCAATAAGGAAGGCGCACGCCTTGTCGGTGCAGCAATCGCTAAGAAGGCTGCTGACAAGGGTATTACCGAGGTAGTATTCGACCGTGGTGGTTATCTCTATCACGGCAGAGTTCAGGAGCTTGCAGACGGTGCCCGTGAAAATGGGCTGCAGTTCTAATGAAGGAGGGACTTTGATTGGCACTGATTGATGCAACAAACATGGAGCTGATGGAGCGTGTCGTCTCCATTAACCGTGTCAGCAAGACCGTTAAGGGCGGCCGTATCATGAAGTTCTCGGCACTCGTAGTTGTCGGCAACGGAAACGGCATTGTCGGCTTCGGTCTGGGTAAGTCCGGCGAAGTTCCGGATGCAATCCGCAAGGGCATTGAGGATGCGAAGAAGAATCTCGTTCGCGTCAACCTTCGCGGAACTACCATCCCGCATGAGGTCATCGGTAAATTCGGTGCAGGCCGCGTTCTTATGATGCCGGCAGCTCCCGGTACCGGTGTGATCGCAGGCGGTCCGGTCCGTGCGGTCATCGAAATGACCGGCATTCAGGATATCCGTACCAAGAGCCAGCGTTCCAATAACCCGTGCAACGTTGTCCGTGCAACGATCGCAGGTCTGTGCGAATGCACCGATGCAAAGAGCGTCGCTGCAAAGCGCGGCAAGACAACTGCCGAGATCTTCGGCAAATAATCGAGTTAGGAGTGAGCTCAAATGGCTAAGAAAATCGAGCTTGTAAAGAGCCTGATCGGCAGAAAGCAGGATCAGATCGACACTGCTCAGTCCCTTGGCCTCCGTAAGATCGGCGATGTCACCGAACAGCCCGATAATGCGGCGACTCAGGGCAAGATCAATAAAATTATCCACCTCGTTAAGGTGACCGAAGCTTAAGCGGCAGGGAGGTGCAATCCATTGAAGCTTCATGAATTAACACCGGCAGCGGATTCCAACCGTCCGGTCAAGCGCATCGGCAGAGGCCACGGCTCCGGCAACGGCAAGACCGCAGGCAAGGGCCATAAAGGTCAGAATGCTCGTTCCGGCGGCGGTGTCAGAATCGGTTTTGAAGGCGGCCAGATGCCCCTTGCAAGACGTATTCCGAAGCGCGGCTTCCATAACAATTTCGCAACACGTTACGCAACAGTGAATGTCGGCGACCTCAACAGCTTCGTTGAAGGTACAGTTGTCAACGAAGAAACACTGATGGCAGCCGGCCTTGTCAAAAAGCTTGAGAACGGCGGTATCAAGATCCTCGGCAACGGCGATCTGAATGTGAAGCTGACCGTTCAGGCAGCTAAATTCTCTGCTTCCGCAGCAGAAAAAATTGAAAAGGCAGGCGGGAAGGCTGAGGTGATGTAAGGTGTTCAAAACGCTCAAGACCGCTTGGGGTATCCCCGAGATCCGAAAGAAGATTTTGTTCACACTGTTCATCATCGTGATTTTCCGTTTGGGTTCCGTTATTACGGTTCCTTTCCTTGATACAAGCATCGTTACTTCATGGATGGAGGAAAAGGCAAGCAACGGAAACTTCCTTGAGTACCTGAATATCCTCTCCGGCGGTGCGCTTGCTAAGGCGACCATGTTCTCGCTCGGCGTTACGCCGTATATCAACTCCAGCATTATCATTCAGCTTCTGACTTATGCACTCCCGCCGCTGGAACGTCTCCAGCAGGAAGGTGAAGACGGCAGAAAGAAGCTCAACACGATCACTTCGTTCGTTGCGCTCGGTTTGTCCGCCTTCATGGCAGTTGCATATTATCTCACGCTGAAGAATATGACCTCTGACGGTGTTTCCGCTGTGAAATATACTTCCGGCGGCACAGGCGTTTTTGCGATGTTCGTTATCATCCTTTGCTTTATGGCAGGTTCGTCCCTCGTCATCTGGATGGGTAACCGCATCAATGAAAAGGGTATCGGCAACGGTGTTTCGATGATCCTCTTTGCAGGTATCGTTGCCAGAATTCCGGTTGATATCGGTGAACTCGGCGCTCTGGTGCTTGACGATCCGAATGAGTATTTCGTCAAGGTCGCAATTTATCTGCTCATTTTCGTTGCAATGGTTGTCGGCATCGTCTTTATGAACGAATCCGAACGCCGCATTCCTGTCCAGTACGCAAAGCGCGTTGTCGGCAGAAAGCAGTACGGCGGTCAGAGCACCCACATTCCGATCAAGATCTGTATGTCCGGTGTTATGCCGATCATCTTCGCAATGAGCTTTATGTCCCTTCCGTCCATGTGTACGATCTTCAAAGAGGTCGATAACACTGCGACTGAGGGCTGGGAAAAGTTCTACGCAGGTTTCGTAAACTTCTTCTCAACAAGAAGCTACTCTTACGCAATCCTCTATTTCATCCTGATCATCCTGTTCAACTACTTCTATGTTGCAATTCAGTATAATCCGGTTGAAATGGCGAACAATCTCCGCCAGTCCAACGGCGGTATCCCCGGAATCCGTCCCGGTAAGCCCACATCCGACTACATTCAGAGAGTCCTCAACAAGATCTCTATCGTCGGTGCGTTCTTCCTGGGTGTCGTCGCTGTCTTCCCGATCATCTTCCTGAATATCACCAAGATCGACGTTTCGTCGATGGGCGGTACTTCGATCCTGATCGTTGTCAGCGTTGCGATCGAAACGGTCCGTACTCTGGAATCCCAGCTGATGATGCGTCATCATAAGGGCTTCCTCGGTTGATTCTAATTTCTAAAGGAGGCTGCTCTATGAATCTCATTCTTTTGGGTGCGCCCGGTGCCGGAAAAGGTACACAGGCTGAAGCAATCTCCGCTAAGCTCGGCATTCCGCAGATTTCCACAGGCAATATGCTTCGTGAAGCCGTGAAAAACGGTACGGAGCTTGGTCTGCGTGCGAAGGCTGCAATGGACAGCGGTGCGCTGGTCTCTGACGATATCGTGATCGGTATTCTGAAAGACCGCATCGCTGAGTCCGATGCGAAGAACGGTTATATTCTCGATGGTTTCCCGCGTACCGTTGCACAGGCTGAAGCGCTCGACTCTATGGGCGTTCAGATCGACAAGGTGCTTGAGATCCATGTTGAGAATGAGCGTATCATCGCAAGAATGTCCGGCAGACGCGTTTGCGAGAAATGCGGTGCTTCCTATCATATTGAGTATAAGCCGACAAAGCAGGAGGGTATCTGCGATCTGTGCGGCGGCAATGCCGTTCAGCGTGCGGATGATGCTCCGGAAACAGTTCTTTCCAGACTGGAAGTTTATGCTGAAAAGACTGCTCCCCTGAAGGATTATTACTCGAAAACCGGCAAGCTCGTGACTGTTGAAGGTCAGAACGAGGTTGCTGATACTACAAAGCTCGTTTTCGATGCGCTCGGTATTCAGGGCTGAACAGAGGCGCTGTATGGTTTCGATCAAAAGCAAATCTGACATCGAAAAGATGCTCGAAGCCGGTAAGATCGCTGCTGAAGCACTCAATCAGGTTGAGGCAAAGCTGCATCCCGGCATGACAACAAAGGATATTGACAACATTGTTTATCAGGTAATCACTTCACATGGCGCAACTCCGAATTTTCTCGGACTTTACGGTTTTCCCGCAAGCGCCTGTGTATCGGTCAATGAAGAAGTGATCCACGGCATCCCCGGTAACCGGAGAATCAACGACGGTGATATCGTCAGTGTCGATCTCGGCGCGTGCTATAAGGGCTGGAACAGCGATACTTGCTTTACTTTCCCTGTCGGAAATGTCAAGCCGGAGGTTCTGAAGCTCTTGGAGGATACAAACGCATCTCTCTATCAGGCAATCGCGGCGGCAAAGGTCGGTGCGCGGCTGGGTGATATTTCCCATACGGTTGAGGATTACTGCCGTTCCAGAGGCTACGGAATCGTACAGAATTACTGCGGCCATGGAATCGGCAAAGAGGTTCACGAGGATCCGGAGGTTCCGAACCACGGCAGAGCCGGACACGGTATGCGTCTTGTGGAAGGAATGACATTCTGCATTGAACCGATGATCAATATGCAGGGTGACGGTGTTCATACAATGCCGAATAAATGGACTGTTGTGACTGACAACGGTTCGATGTCGGCGCACTTTGAACACATGATTCTCATTACTGCAAACGGTCCTGTGATTATGACAAAGCGGTGACGCCGATGCAGAGAAATATCTGTTCTCCCGGGATGATCGTGCTTGCGAAAGCAGGCAGAGAGGCCGGCAGATTCTTTGTCGTTGCCGCAACGGACGGTGCAGAGCTGCTGCTCGCGGACGGAAAAAGCAGATCGCTTGATAAGCCGAAGAGAAAAAATCCTGCACACGTTCAGGCTACCGGACAGACGCTTTCCCTTGAGGGACTTACGGATAAGGCGCTGCGTGCTGTCCTCAATCCGCTGAATGAAAAAGCGAAAAGTCCGCTTTCCAAACAAAATCAAATCCGCTAGGAGGTCATCGACGATGTCGAAACAGGATGTAATTGAAGTAGAAGGCGTGGTCATTGATGCCCTGCCGAATGCAATGTTCAAGGTTGAACTGAGCAACAATCATGTGATCCTTGCGCATATTTCCGGCAAGCTGAGAACGAACTATATCCGAATCGTCCCCGGTGACCATGTTACAGTCGAGATGTCGCCCTACGATCTGACAAAGGGCAGAATCACCTGGCGTTCCAAGTAAGACATTGAACGCCGAGAGAAGGAGGTATTTCCAATGAAAGTCAGACCTTCCGTCAAGCCCATTTGCGAAAAGTGCAAGGTCATTAAGCGCAAGGGCAAAGTCATGATTATTTGTGAAAACCCGAAGCATAAGCAGCGTCAGGGCTGATACCCCTGAGCATTTGGAGGTGTAATTAGGAATATGGCTAGAATCGCTGGTGTTGACCTCCCGAAGAACAAGCGCGTGGAAATCGGCTTGACATATATCTTCGGTATCGGTCGTACGACGGCAACCAAGATCCTGAAGGAAACCGGAATCAATCCGGACACCAGAGTAAAGGATCTTACTGAAACCGATGTCGCAGCGCTTCGTGCGTACATTGACGAACATTGCATGGTGGAAGGCGATAAGCGCCGCCAGATCGCAATGGATATCAAGCGTCTTGTTGATATCGGCTGCTACCGCGGTGTCCGTCACCGCAAGGGTCTGCCCGTCAGAGGACAGCGTACAAAGACCAATGCAAGAACTCGTAAGGGTCCGGCAAAGACCATTGCGAACAAGAAGAAGTAAGGAGGGACTGTATCTTGGCACAGCAGAAGAAAAAGGTAACCACGATCAGACGCCGCAGAGAGCGTAAGAACATCGAAAACGGCGCGGTGCATATTCAGTCCACGTTTAACAACACCATCGTGACGATCACCGATACGCAGGGCAATGCGATCTCGTGGGCATCCGCAGGTGAGCTCGGTTTCCGCGGCTCGAAAAAGTCCACACCGTTCGCTGCTCAGTCCGCAGCAGAAACTGCTGCAAGAGCAGCAATGGAGCATGGTCTGAAGACTGTTGAGGTTTATGTCAATGGTCCCGGCTCCGGCAGAGAGGCAGCAATCCGTGCGCTCCAGACTGTCGGTCTTGAGGTACGTATGATCAAGGACGTTACCCCGATTCCGCATAACGGCTGCCGTCCTCCGAAGAGAAGACGCGTATAATTATTGGAGGTGAACGAAAATGGCAGTACAGAAAGAACCGATTCTGAAGAAGTGCAGATCCCTCGGAATCAGCCCGGCTGTTATGGGCGTTTCCAAGAAGGAGTCTAACCGCTTCAAGAATGCAAATAACCGCAAGAAGGTTTCTGAATACGGTCTCCAGCTGAAGGAGAAGCAGAAGCTGAAGTTTATCTACGGAATGCTCGAAAACCAGTTCTATCACTATTTCGAGATCGCTTCCAAGATGGAAGGCAAGACCGGTGATAACCTGATCACCTGCCTCGAATCCAGACTGGATAATGTCGTATTCCGTATGGGTCTTGCTCTGACCAGACGTGAGGCAAGACAGCTCGTTGCACACGCTCACTACACCGTCAACGGCCAGAAAGTCAACATTCCTTCCTACCGTGTAAAGGTCGGCGATGTGATCGCACTGCGCGAGAAGGACAGAACTTCCGAGAAGTTCAAGGCCACCGTTGAGCAGACTGCTGACAGAGTTGTTCCGCTTTGGCTCGAAGCCAAGAAGGACGATTTCTCCGCATCTGTTGTCCGTATGCCTTCTGCAGACGATATCGAGTACGAAGCACAGACACACCTCATCGTTGAGTTGTACTCCAAGTAATCTCGGGATGATCCCTGAGCGGCTGTTGAGCATTTGCTCCGGCCGAACAACAACTGAATGCACAACAGGAGGGTATTTATGCTGAAAATGGAAAAGCCGGAAATTGAGACAAAGGAACTCCACGCTGACGGTAAGTACGGAAAGTTTGAAGTCCGTCCGCTGCCGCGTGGCTACGGCATCACGATCGGTAACAGTCTCAGAAGGATTCTGCTCTCCTCGCTGCCCGGTGTGGCAGTTTATGCTGTCAAGATTGACGGTGTTCATCATGAGCTTTCAACCATCCCCGGTGTCAAGGAGGATGTTACTGAGATCATCCTTGCAATCAAAGGTCTGACCGCGAAGCTCTATGGCGACGGACCGAAAACCATCTATATTGACGCCCAGGGTGAATGTGAGGTCACCGCTGCTGATATCCGCACTGATTCCGAAGTCGAGATCCTGCCCCCGTTCCCGCATATTGCGACGATCGGCAAGGGCGCAAAGCTCGAAATGCAGATCATGCTTGATCGCGGCAGAGGTTATGTTTCCGCAGAACGCAACAAGCAGACAAGACAAAATCTTCCGCTTGATGTCATTACTGTGGACAGTATCTACACGCCGGTCTTGAAGGTGAATTACAAGGTCGAGGATACAAGACTCGGTCAGGTCACAGACTATGATAAACTGACGATTGAAGTTTGGACCGACGGTACGGTCGGTGCAAACGATGCACTTTCTCAGGCGGCAAGCCTGCTGACAGAGTATCTCCAGCTGTTCGTAACCCTCTCGGATGAGAAGGTTTCCGAGCCTGTTCTTCAGGATGCCACAGACGGCGGTCAGGAGAAGAAGCTCGAGACAACGATCGAAGAGCTTGATCTGTCAGTACGTTCGTTTAATTGCCTGAAGCGTGCCGGCATCAATACGGTTGCCGATCTGATCAGCCGGTCTGAGGACGAGATGATGAAGGTCAGAAACCTCGGCAGAAAATCGTTTGATGAGGTCAAGGAGAAGCTCCAGTCACTGGGCTTTGACCTTTCCTCGGATGACAACGACTAATTCCCGATTACAGAGCCATTCTCTGTATGGATTTACAAAGGAGTGAAACACAATGGCGGGTTCCAGAAAGCTCGGCAGAGCCACGGATCACAGAAAGGCAATGCTTCGCGGCATGGTGACCTATCTGCTTGAAAACGGCCAGATCGAAACAACCGAGACCAGAGCGAAGGAAGTTCGTTCGATGGCAGAGAAGATGATCACCATTGCGAAGGGGATCTCCGGCAACGATACCGCTGCGGATCTTCACCTGAAGCGTCAGGTCTTTGCTTATGTGACCAAGGAGAGCGTCGCAAAGAAGCTCTTCGATGAAATTGCACCGCGCTATGCAGAGCGCAACGGCGGTTATACCAGCATGGTAAAGACCGGTCCGCGCCGCGGCGATGCTGCTGAAATGGCAATCATTAAGCTTGTCTAATTTCAAGTGATATGAAAAGCACCCTGTTCGCAGGGTGCTTTTTTTATGCATATTGCGGATCGCTGATTCATAGATTGTGAATGAAATCCTATACAAAACAATATGGATGACTGTTCGTGAAATGTGCAGAATCATAAAGTTTCATCCGAAATCTTGCAATTTGATGCGGAATCTGAGTATAATATACAGGAACAGAGTGACAATATATTGAAAAAGGGGGGAGTATCTTGCGGAATAGCAAAATGAAAGCGATCCCAGCCCGATTGGGGCGCAGTGTTAAATCAATGCTGTTTCGATTCCTGCGCGTGATCGTTCTGCTCCTTTGGGGGATTCTCATGATCGCGGCAGAGATTTTCGGTGTATTGCTGCGCGGTGCGGCATATTGTGCCGATTTGGCAGCCGCGTGGTTTCGCAATAAGCATCAGAATGCCGTAAAAGCTGCACAAGCCTATAGAAAACCGTCTGATTCGCGTTTCCTTTCCGTACTGCGGATGATGCGTGAGATTTTGTTCGGCAAGCAGGGAATGCTCCTGAGCTTATTCCGGTTCGGTGTTCCTGTCATGAGTTGTCTCATTTTATACAGTGTGATTCAGGATTTTCAGAATCGGCAATATGGAATTGCTGTTGCCGTAGACGGCAATGCAATGGGTATGATCAGCGAAGAATCTGATTATTTTGCGGCTGAGAATCTCGTAAGGGAGCGGCTTTCGGGTACGGAAAATGCGCAGGATGTATCGTTCCGGCGCAGTTTTCAGCTGACGGAATTACAGGAGACTGATACGGTGCTGACCGTTCCGGAGTTGGCGGATAAAATGCTTGAACAGGCGGATATTGCACTTGCTGAGGCATACGGCGTATTTGTCAGCGGTGAATTTCAGGGTGCTGTTACTGATACGCATCCGATCGAGGCGGCTTTGACGCGGCTGCTGAGTGCGGTCAGCGATCAGTATGACGGTGATTTGGAAGAAGTGAAATTTGCGGATACGATTACCTATGAAAAGGGACTGTATCCGGAAGAAACACTGATTCCGCCGCAAAAGCTCGCAAATCAGCTCACTTTCACAGAGCATTCAACGCGCACATATACTGCCGGAAAAAATGACACTGTTTATTCCGTAGCAGCGCGTTTTTCGACAACAACGGACGAATTGCGCCGCTATAATCCGGATATGCCGGATGTATTGCCGGTCGCATTGCGTGTGAAAGTGCCGATCGTAAAGCGCCGCTTGCCCGTAATATGCACGAAAAAGGCGTTTATGCTGACTTTTCAGGATTATAAAACCATCCGGAAGGAAACCGCCGAGCTGCCGAAGGGTCAAGAGGAGCTTGTCCGGCACGGCATCAAGGGAGAAAAGGAAAGTCAGGTTTTGATCACTTATACAGACGGCGTGGAAACATCGCGTGAGGAGCTTGCCGCAATGCAGACAGTTTATCCGGTGGATGCAGAGATCGCAGTCGGTACTTTTGAGGCACAGCCATACAGCACCGATACGGTCATTGACGGCAGCGGAAAGTATGCTTGGCCTGTTGACGGCGGAAAAATCACTGATCGTTTCGGCGGAGAGCGCGGACACATCGGTCTGGATATCGGTGCGGCTGAATATTCGGAAATCTATGCGGCAGACGGCGGAACAGTCCTCTATGCAGGCTCTGAACCCGGATACGGCAATTTTGTCATTATTCAGCATGATGACGGCTATTATACGGTCTATGGGCATTGTGTAGAACTGCTTTCACAGCCGGAAATGAAGGTGCGCCGCGGTGATGTCATCGCGCTTGTCGGCAATACGGGAGATTCTACGGGTGCGCATTTGCATTTTGAGGTGCGTGATCCGAACGGTGTGCGTGTTGATCCGGCACTGTTCCTCCGCGTCAATGCTGACTGAATGCAAAAAAACAGCCGTGAGATCATTGCATTTGCTTTGATTTCACGGCTGTTTATCTTTGATAATATTACTATTTGGCGGCGGGACGCAGTCTTGACCAAAGAATAATGATCAGCTGTGCAGGAATACCGATCAAAAACAGTTTCCAGATCACAATGCCGTTCATGAAGAATGTCAGAAATAATGCGCCGAGCAGTGTCCAGACCAGAAATGAAATGATGATATAATTCCAGCGCGGATTAAACCAGATCGAATTGAATACGAGCAGGACGATCGCCGTAATCGGTGCGGCATAGATAAAGAGAAACATAGAATATGCAAGCTCCGGAACGGCTGCATCCAGAACCACGAAGATCATGGATGCGATCAGCCAGACAAGCATCGCCGCCATTGCTGAAATCACGATGCGGTTGACTTTTTTTTCTTTCCGGATGGGCTGCTGTTCCTGTTCAGGTGAAACGGATTCAGGTGACCGTGTATCTGCCGCTGCCTGTTTCTCCGCACGCTGTTCCGGTGTCAGCAGAAAATCGTCGATCAGAATGCCGTAGAAATCCGCGAGCTGCTTCATGACGGCAAGGTCGGGCAGCGATTCGCCGCGCTCCCATTTGGATACGGCTTTGTCGGAATAGTGAAGCTGATCGGCAAGCTGTGCCTGCGTCAGCCCTTTTGATTTGCGCAGTGCAGACAGATTCGCTGCAACGATATGTTTCCAGTCGTCCATGCATTCATCTCCTTCGGGTTTCAGTCTTTTCTATTATACCATATTGAAACGAAAATTGCAATGATAAAAAGATGAAGAATCCCGAAAATTAACCTGAAATCAAAAAATACGCAAATACGTAAATATCACATAATTCTCCAAACTGTAGAGACGGTAGAATGCGTTTCTACTGCGAATTCTCAAAGTAGTATCCGGAATCGGATGCAAATTCCCGTGACTTTTTTTCCATAATCGGTTATAATAAAAACAGTTCAGCCAAACATAATCCGAGGAAAGAAAGTGAGTAATTGATGAAACCGAATGACAGCTACGTTCTGATTACCGACAGCGGTGCCGATCTCCCTGTCAGTATGCTTGCGGCAATGGGTGTGCGCACGGTATCGCTGAATATGTTTATGAAAGAGAATCCGGCGCAGCCGTGCGAATTATCCGGCTCCGCATTTTATGATGCACTGCGCAGCGGTCAGGTCGCCTGTACCTCTGCGGCGAATCTGGCGCGGTTTCGTGAGGTGTTCAGTGAAGTGCTGGAATCCGGCAGGGATATTCTGTATCTTGCATTTTCTTCATCGCTGAGCTGTATGTATGCAACGGCACGCATTGCTGCGGCGGAATTGCAGGAAGAATATCCGGAACGCCGGATACTGGTGGTGGATTCGCTCAGTGCAAGCATGGGTGAAGGTCTGCTGGTCTATTCCTGTGCTGAACAGCGTGAGCGCGGAATGTCACTCGATGAACTTGCTGCATATACTGAAGCAGTACGCCTGAAGATCATGCACTGGTTTACGGTCGATGATCTGCTGTTCTTAAAGCGCGGCGGAAGAGTCAGCACACTGTCAGCCTCTGCAGGTTCACTGCTCGGCATCAAGCCTGTTATGCACGTCAGTGATGACGGAAAACTGCTTCCGGTGCAGAAGGTGCGCGGCAGAAAAAATGCGCTTGCAGAGCTTGCAAAACGATATGCTGCCGAATGTACTGACAAAGCCGCAACGGTTTTTATTGCGCATGGTGATGCACCGGATGCGGCGGAGTCATTGAAGGAAATGCTGATTCGGCTTGGTGCGGCGCATATTGTGATCGGAGAGATCGGCCCTGTGATCGGTGCGCACGCCGGACCGGGAGCGCTCGCGCTGTTCTATTTCGGTACATCCCGTGAAGCAGAGCCGGCACCGTAAACCGCAGGAAACGTGCAACGAAAGGAGCCTGTTTTGTTTTCACTGCTGTTGATCGTGATCTATCTGTCTTTTATCAGTCTGGGACTGCCGGATTCGCTGCTCGGTGCTGCATGGCCTTCCATGCAGCCGCTGTTTGGCGTACCGCTTTCCTATGCAGGATGTCTTTCGATGATCATTTCATGCGGAACGGTCGTTTCGAGTTTGCTGTCCGATCGTTTGCTGCGCCGGTTTGGAACGGGTATTGTTGTATCGTGCAGTGTAATGCTGACCGCAGTCGCCTTGTTCGGCTATTCGGTATCCGGCAGCTTTCTGATGCTCTGCCTGTTTGCGATCCCATACGGACTCGGTGCAGGTGCAGTGGATGCGGCACTCAATCATTATGTCGCTATGCATTATGCGGCGCGGCACATGAACTGGCTGCATTGCTTCTGGGGTGTCGGCTGTGCGCTCAGCCCATATATCATGAGCTATTATCTGCACCGCAGCAATGATTGGCAGGGCGGATACCGCGCGATCTCACTGCTGCAAATTGTATTGACTGCAATATTATTCTGTTCACTGCCGCTGTGGAAACACAGTTCCGCCGCAGAGGATGTTCATAATGCGGCGGCTGTTCCGATGCGTTATTTGCTGCGGGAACGCTGTGTGCTGAAATCACTTGTGGTTTTCTTCAGCTATTGTGCGCTGGAAAGCACCGCCGGACTTTGGGCAAGCAGTTATCTGGTACAGCAGCGCGGGATCGCTCCGCAGACAGCGGCGCGGTTTGCATCTCTGTTTTACATCGGTATCACAGTCGGACGGCTGCTCAGCGGTTTTGCGGCAGACCGTTTCGGTGACCATAAAATGACACGCTTCGGATTATGCGGTATTCTGGCAGGTTTATTGCTGTTATTTCTGCCGCTTCCGGATATATTTGCTCTGACGGGAATGGTTCTGATCGGATTCGGATGCGCACCGATCTATCCGTGTCAGATTCATGCGTCACCGGCTGTATTCGGCAAGGCGCGTGCGCAGGTGATGATCGGGATGCAGATGGCTTGTGCGTATGTCGGCACAACGCTGATGCCGCCGCTGTTCGGAATGATCGCAGACCGTGCAGGACTGCGGATGTTCCCGCTGTTTCTGGCATTTTTTCTCGTATTGATGACGCTGTTGACCGAACGTGCGCAGTCGAGCTGCACTTTTTCAGAATGTGAACAGAAAGGATGTATATAAGATGCAGGATATCATGGAACAGGTTCGTGCGCTTGCGGATGCAGACAATGCGGTATTTCTCAGCCGTTTGATACCGCATATCCCGCAGGAGAAGATCCTCGGCTGCCGGACACCGCAGCTTCGTGCGCTTGCCAAAAAACTCGGAAAAGACACGGATACAGTGCAGATTTTTCTGAATACGCTGCCGCATTTCTATTTTGACGAAAATCAGCTCCATGCCTTTTTGATCTCGCAGATCCGCAGTTTTCCGGAATGTATTGCCGCAGTTGAGGCATTTTTGCCGTATGTAGATAACTGGGCGACCTGCGATCAGCTTTCTCCGGCAGTATTCCGGAAAGATCCGCTGAAACTGCTGTCGTATTTTGATGCATGGATGCAGTCATCGCATACATATACGGTTCGTTTTGCGATCGGGATGCAGATGCAGTATTTTCTGGATGAATTGTTTGATGCGGCACAGCCGGAACGGATCGCGCTGATCCATTCGGATGAATATTATATCAACATGGAAATAGCGTGGTATTTTGCAACGGCACTTGCAAAACAGCCGGATGCGATCATGCCGTATCTGGAGCAGCACCGTCTGCCGGAGTGGGTACATAAAAAAACAATACAGAAATGTATTGAGAGCCGCCGGATTCCGGATGATACGAAAGCATATTTGCGAACGCTGCGCGGATAATTCTGAATATTCTATGAAGAAGATATGAAATGACCGGATCTTTCACATTTTTGTCACGGTCGGCGCATATAATAACAGTAACGCCTGCATCAGACGGCACATGAAATTCATGTGCAGGAAAGTTCTGATGCAGGCGTTGTCAATGATAATGAAATTTGTTTTACGGCGCGATCGCAAATACCGTGCCGTTCAGCGGATTACTCATATCAACCGGAAGCCGGAACGGACTGAAATCCAGCGTAAACGGATTGGTTTCATAGTAAGTTGCCTCATAGATACCGCCGTCCAGAAACAGCAGTGCGGATGCGCCCCAGTTTGACTGATCGTTCCAGTCATAGGTGGCGGTGTAGATATTGAACAAACAGGTTCCTTCCATAACGGTATCTTTTGATGTGAAGGTCACAGTGCCGTCATCGCGGAAACAAATCTGTTCATCGAGGATGCCGTTTTTGGTGGTGCGAGTTTTCCAGTTTCCGAACAGTGCAGATTTTACGCCGGAATCTGCTGTCATATAGTCATTGATGTTAATCGGCTGAAACTGCGCAGAATCGGTACAGATACCGGTTTTCAGAATACTGCTGCGGTCGGGGGCAAGTTCCAGATATTCATTGCGGAGAACGGCATTTTCCGGTTCACCGCCGTCCGGAAAGACAGCGCAGATATATTCTTTTCCGGATAATCCGAGGATCATTTCGGGGTATGGTTTGGAAATGACTGTTTCAGCCGGTCGGGTTTCGATCGTAAACAGAGAGCTGCATACCTCTGCCCATTCAAAGCATTTCAGGCAATAGACCGTAGTACCGCGAATTACAAAGCGCGATTCCCATGTTTTCGGGAATGTGAGCGAATATTTGCCGTCATAAAAGCTCCATTCAAATCCGTTTTCTGTTTCAATCACTTTGGATGCTGTATCACAGAGGGGAATGGTTGAGCCGTCATGGAGTGTCAGCATGATCGGTTCGGCATCGGCGGAAGATTCGGAAGAAGTATCCGAGGAATCTGTCTGAGAAGATTCCGAGCCGGATGCGGCAGGCTGAATGCTGTCCGGCTGATCGCCGCAGGCAGTCAGCGTGCAGAATGCAAACAAAACAGCAGCAAAGAAAGCGAAATAACGTTTCAATCAGGACTGCCTCCTTTCACAAGCAGTATTTCTGCTGTATAATACTATATTCAGTATAACATGAAAAAACGGTTTTGTCAAGCATAGACGAAATGTATGCCATGTTACGCTGTGTTTTGTAGTAATTGCGGTGTGCCTTTCATTCATTGCATAAACAAGCGTCAGGAACGCTCATGACATTTGTCTCAGCTTGTCGATAAAGTCTTGTACGGTGAATCGCTTTGCGATCCACTTAGGGGTGCCCTCTATCGCAGGGCACCCCTCTCTGGAAAACGCTCCACCCGACCGTTTTATCAGATTCACCCCTCCGGAGCTCCTAAAGCATAGAGAATTTCGTACTCTGCGGAGTACGACCAAAGGCTCTGCCTTTGAAAACCGCAAGCCTTTGAAAAGGCTTGACCGAAACTTTTATTTTAGCGTACACATAGTTTTTCGACAGACTGACCGGCTCAGAGCATTCCGAGCCGGTTTCTGCATTCTAAAGCATGAATTTCTCCATTGCAATTAGTTCGATAATATGTTATAATCAATGCAAAGAAGGCGATACTCCGCCGGAAAGCCAAGAAGCTGCTGATATCTGTACGGTATTGTATGATTCCGCGGACGATGACTGATCATTGCAGTATCAGGTCTTCCGCACGGAGCGCGAACGGCTGAAGCCTGTCATCCGCGATCATTCCGTTGCTGATGGTAATGCAGTGGTCTGCCAGTACCACAAGATTCGGATTGTGGGTGATCACAACAACAGGAATTCCCCGTTCTTTTGCGATCGTCTGTAGCAGTTTGATAACGTGCAGCGCATTTTCGGTATCCAAAGCACCCGTCGGTTCATCACAAAGAAGGAGCTTTGCCTTTTTCACAAGTGCTCTGGCAATGCAGACTCTCTGCTGTTCACCGCCGCTGAGCTGTGAGGGATAGAACCGCGCTTTCTCTTTCAGTCCCACCAAATCAAGCATCTCAGCCGCTGAAAGCGGATCTTTGACCAGTGAAGCTGCTATGTTAATGTTTTCCTCTGCCGTCAGATCGCCGATCAGATTATACCGCTGAAAAACAAATCCAACGGTATTCGCACGATAAGCAGTGCGCTGTTTCTCGTTCATTTCCGTAACGGCTTCGTCTTTCCACCATACAGTACCCTCTGACGCTGTGCGCATTCCGCCCAGAACATTCAAAAGAGATGACTTACCGCTGCCGCTTGCACCGACGATCACCGTGAATTCTTTTTCACAGATATCCAGACTGACATTTTTGACCACTCTCTCAAGCCGGCTGCCGTGCGGATAATCCACGCAGACATTTTCTGCACGCATAACCGTATCATGGAATGAACGGACGATGCTGCCCATAGACTCGGAATACAATACCATACTGAATGCCGTCAGTGCATCTTTCAGCTTTTCTTCGTCATACGGTATGGATACCGCCGCAAAGACCAGCACACCAAAAGATGCAGCATTTTCAAAAAACAGCGGGCAGTACAGCAGTCCTTCGGCGTATTCGGCTGCTTTTTTCCGCATCACGCCTGCAATGCGGCTTTCCTCTATGCGGAATCCCGGTGCAGGCGTCAGGCAGGCAGCCTGTGATGAGATGAGAAAATATGTTTTTCCGCCTTCATCCGGCTCCGTCAATACCATAACGCACTCCCCTGCATTCACGACATTTTTCAGATGCAGATAGTAAGACGAAAGCACAGAATCTGCATCGTTCATGGAAGATACGATGAGTTTCGTGAGCCAGACACTTTTCAGCATATCCAATCACTCCATTTCATTCAAAGCGCTGCAAAAATCCATTTTTTTGATCTTATACAGCGAAACAGCCGTGCCAAGCAGAATATACAATATCGGTATTATGCAGGAGAGAAGCAGACATTCCCGATATTTCACCATAACATACTGCTGTGAAGCGCCTGACAGCAGATTCAGCAGAACACTGATACATACCCTGCATAGCGGACAGGCGATCGCTATGCCCAGTGCAGTCCGGATGGTATTCTGAATCACGGATATCATTGCAAGCTGCTTCAGCGGCGTACCGAGCGCACGCAGTACCGCATAACGAAACCGGTTTTCGTTGAAGTCGATCATGGTGATATTGAAAATCAGCAGACTGCCGATACAAAACGCTAGGATCGCAAAACACAGCATTATGGTTCGCATTGCCGCAAATCCGCTGCGGATCGCATCTTTCTGAGAGGCGAATCGCACCAAATACGGAGATTCGCAGACTTCCGCAAGCTGCTCCTCTGCTTCACTGAGCTTTGAATCTGCGTCCAGTTTCAGCAGCGCACCGTTTGGTTCTGCGTGTCCCATTTTCGCTGCGGTCTGCGGACTCACATACATGACTGTATACAGGATCTCCCGTGCAATACCGGTTACCGTCAGCGAATATCCATCCGGTTCAACGATATCCCCGACCGATATCCCATTCATTTTTGCAAACATCTCGTCGATGATGATACCGTCCTTCGGATATAATCTCCTGCCTGATGCATCTGAAAGCACTGTCAGTTCATCATTCTCCTGCACGGTGGATACTCTGACATTTTTTCCAAGCAGCTCCGCAGTAAAGAATATCTCAGGCTCTGTAACAGATACTCCGCTGACTTTCTCACGGATCTCCCATACCGCAGATTCATCCACATCACGCACCATCAGATCATACCGATAACGGCCGCCGAAAACTGCATTGATCGGATGCCCGATGGTCAGCATTCCCTCAAATCCCACGCACATAGAAATGATACAGGCAGCGATACACAATGCCCCGATGATCTGCCGGCGGCAGTTTCTGAGCAATGATACCAGTGCTGTCTTGATAAATACATTCGTTTTAACAGCCTTGTAAAATTCCGGCGGCTCAACAGAAGCCGTTTTTGCACCGCCATAGGCTTCACTTGGATCGATCCGTGATATCATTCCGGCACTCAGCAGCGCGGAGATGCCCCCGATCGCAAATACTGCCGGCAGCATGAGCGCTGTGACAGCCGGCAGAATTGTGATCTTCACGCTGATGATCCCTTCTGCCGATGCTACAAGTCCGAGACATAAGCGGAGCAGACGGCTGCCGATCAGCACGCCGCAGATCAGCGCCGGAAGTCCGATCAGCACCGTATACGTCACAAAGATCATAACAACTCTGCGTATGGAATAGCCCAAAGCACGAAGCATTCCGATCGTTTTTCTCTGATTCTCAACAACAATACGGATGAAAATTGAATTGAAACCGAGTGCGATCAGCCAGATGATGCCCGGAATAAAACGGCACAGCACGCTGATGGTATGGAGATCTTCCCTTATGCTGTTCAGCGCCTCTGATTCATCCGTAAGCGATTCGGAAATGATATGGCTGCCAAGTTTCTCACGGATGCACGCCATACAATCCTTTTGCGCACTTTCATGCAGTTCATCCTCAAAATATACAAGCCACTGATTTGCAATTCCCTCTGCCGGAAAAAGCGCATGATAATCCTGCTCGTCAAAATACAAATAAGCAAACTGAAAACTCTCATACGCCGACATCTCATCCCTTACACAGTTCATGGTTTCGGGATTGGATACAACAGAACCGATCACAGCTGTCTTTTTTCCAAACGGTGAGGAAATAACAATGCGGTCGCCTGCATGGACATTGTTATGCGCAGCAAATTTGACCGATACGGCAGCTTCGATCTCCGCCGCATCTTCACATTCATGTTTCTCATGGATCGTCTGCATAAACGGGACATCTGACGACCGCCGGAACGCTCTGACCGAAAACAGATCACCGTTCTCCGTTTCGATATTGGTATCGTATACAAAACCGGGATATACGCCTTTTACGCCCTGAATCTCCTCTATGGAACGGCACATATCTTCCGGTATCGCATCGGTCAAATAAACGGCATCCGGCGCTGCGCTGTCGGCTATAAAGCGCATAACCGTATCACTGCTGCTCTGTCCGAAATTTGCACCGAGAAATGCAATGGCAACCGCCAGCACGGACATAATGAAAATGCCGGCAGTAAAGCCTTTATTTCTCCGGACGATCGAACAGCATAGCCTGATAAATAGTTTCATTCTTCTATTCCTCATATTCCGGCAGCCGGATACGCCGAATCGTTCGGCACATGGCAAGATACCGGAAAAATACTATACAGATACATTTGCTTTGATACGCCGTATCAATGGCAAAACGAAAGGACCCACCATGAAAATTACAGATTTCCAAACCGAAGAACTCCTGCATCGCATCAGGGAATATGACAGTATTCCCCAAATGTGGGCACAAGTCACCGCACAATATGCAGACCGCCCTGCCGTGAAGGACGGGGATACAATCTGCACGTATCGTGAACTGGATGAAGCAGTCTGCCGTTTTCGCGGCTTTCTGTTCCGGAAAGGATATCGTTCAGGCGGAGAAATACGCATGATTTCCCAATGCTCAATCGGATTCATCAAAGCATTTCTTGCTGCTGAAACACTTGGTCTGACCGTTACCGTACTGCCGGCAGACAGCACGGCAGATGCTCTTTCACCGACAGAATACTGTGATGATCTCAGCGGCGAGGACTGCGGGATCGTCTTACCGGATGGTGCATCACCTGCTGCTGTCATGTTTACGGGCGGTACGACCGGTATCCCGAAAGGCGCTGTACTCAGTCACCGCTGCATGATGATCGCTGTCCGCAATGCCTGCTATGGTTATCCCAACGTATTCTGTCAGAAATATCTCCATGTACTGCCCATGCATCACGTTTTTGGTCTGATCCGGAGTATGCTCACCTGTCTCGGAACCGGCGGCACGATGCTTCTCTGTCCGGATCCGCACAAAATGTTTGACATTGCGATGACAGAGAATCCGGATATCGCCGTTCTCGTACCGCTTCTGGTTGACCGCGGCGTTTCCATGTCACGAAAATACGGGAGAAATATGTTCGGCAGTGCCATGAAAACCATCATCACGGGAGCTGCTCCGGTAGCCGAACGCCTTGCCGGTGAATGCAAAGCGCTTGGGATCACGCTCTGTCCCGGTTACGGGCTGACAGAAACCGCCTGTCTGGTTTCCGGAAATCCGGATATGGAAGGGCATCCAGGCTCTGTGGGGCTTCTTTACCCCGATCAGGAAGTTCGTTTCGCGGACGGAGAATTGCAGGTTCGCGGCAAAAACGTCATGAACGGCTATACCGGCGGCGAAAACTGCGGATTATCGCCGGAAGGGTGGTTCGCTACAGGAGATATCGGATATCTGGACAAAGACGGTTTCCTCTATCTGATGGGCAGAAAAAAGGAAATGCTCCTGACCGCCAACGGCGAAAATGTGTATCCTGTTCCGGTTGAATCCAGATTCAACGCACTTCCGGAAGTGGCAGAATGCGAATTATTTGAGGGTGAGGACGGAAAACTGCATCTGGAAGTCTTTCCGCGCACACCGGAGCAGTATGCTTCTCCGTCATCTCCGCAGACGGAAGCATTCCTGTCCATGCTCGCCGCCGTAAACGAAAGTCTGCCAAAACATGAACGCGCATCTGAGATCACCATTCGGACAACGGACTTTCCGCGGACAAAAAGCCTGAAAAAGAAAAGGAGAGAAATATCGCATGGACAGATATGACGGACGGCTTGTGAAAGACATAAGCGGTCTTGAAACTGCAATGATCCACCTGATGCCGAAACGAACCGATGCAGAAGTATATTTTCAGGAGATACTGGATGTGACGGAACTGCTCCGTTTTTGTGAAGCAGATCCGGAAAAGCGTCTGAATCTGTTTTCTGCCATGATCACAGCGCTTGCAAAAATGTTTACTCTGCGTCCGAAATTCAACCGCTTCATTCAGGGACAGCGGCTCTATGACCGGAAAGAAGTTTCACTGAGTTTTGTATGCAAAACAAAATTCGAGGATGATTCACCGGAATCTCTGATCGTGATCAAAGCACTGCCGCCGGCATCGGACAAAAAATGGCAGACGAGATCCGGAAAAAACGCAAGGGTGAAGTCAGCGGTTCGGACGCTTCTGTTGACCGTCTGGCAAAAATCCCCTTTTTCCTGCGTGTCATGCTCTTTCGCATCCTGCGTCTGCTGGATTATTTCGGTGCCGATCTCTCAAAACTGACCTCGACCGATCCGAATTACTGTTCTGTTCTTGTCAGCAATCTCGGCAGCATCGGTCTGCCTGCGATGTATCATCATCTCAACAACTACGGCACGACAAGCTGCGTCGTCACGCTCGGAAAAGTACATAAAGAGGAAGTCATTGCACCGGACGGAAGCCGCGAGCAGCGCGATATCCTTGAGATCGGCGCGACCGTGGACGAAAGGATCGCTGACGGATTCTATTTTGCCAAAAGCGTCAGACTGCTGAAAGCCGTTATTTCCCGTCCGGAGCTTCTTTGCAGGCCGCTTGCCGAAGAAGTCGAACTGTCCTGACAACAACAGGTGTCACAAGCAGCGGAATCAGCACGCCTGTCACAGCATCCAGAAAATAATGCTGCTTTGTCAGAAGCGTGGATACGATCACAAGAATCGCAGACAAAAGCGACGCAGTACGTATCTTTTTGGGGATATGTTCATCCCGAAGTGCCAGACAGTAAAGCACACAGTTGGCGCAGTGCATACTCGGCAGCAGGTCATAGCTAACACTTCCGCCGTCCACATTATAACAAATATGCAGCAGATCCCAGAAGAATCCGCTTTGATACGGCTCCCAGAGTCCCTCTGCAACGCGGTCGATTTTCGTCGGGAATCCATACATAATCAGACTGCATATCAAAAGGACAACCGTATAATTCACGATAAATTCCCATGTTTTTTTCCGCCCTGTCCGGATAATAAAAAACGACGCGAAAAACCAGTATACATACGACCATATATACCCGAAAAAGAATACGGGAACGACCGGGATCAGATCATCAACAGCAGGGAGCTTGACATTGAATACTGCAGGATCTAAGGCGGCAGCGTGCAGATATGGGATCCGATAAAGCAGTGCGGTGATGCACTGAAGCATCACAGACAGCACGAAGCCCTGCATCAATCTGAATCGCCGCAGAGCATTTTGATTCTTTTCATCATTCATAGATCTATATTCTGCCTCCTGAACGGTTCGCTGTCATGTTTTTCTCATGATCCTGCTTTTTCATTCAAGTATATTATAAACCAGAAAAGCATGAAAGTCAACCGCAGGAACAGCTTCGGCGTTTCAATGATACAAAGCGAATATGCCGCTTCATAGTACCTGCAATCAGAGCTTTTGATATACTGCAATGCCGAAAAATCGAAAGCAAGCATCGTTTTTTGACAAAGCCGACAAGAAATTCTGTATATTTCTGTAAACTTTTACTTTACCGATTCCGTCAGCATTGACCATTTGCACAAATCTACGTATCAATCTTGACATAACAATTAACGATGTGCTATACTATACATAAATAAGACAGATACACGCGCACATTCCATTCTTGGGGAAAACCGCATTCTTTTCAATGGCGTTTTTCAGATGGACAGGTGCGCTGTTTTTTGCCGTTTACAGCTGCACTTTATGAAGAAGTGCGGCTGTTTTTCTTTCAGGCGGGATACCGGATCTCACCTGACTGCCTGTTATGAAAGAAGGAGGGATGCTCTGTTCGTATGCTCACGATCCAATGCGATTCGATTTTAGGGGAATGAATATATCGGGGAAAGAAAGATATCCGAAATAACCAATGAAGGGATATAGAAAATGAAATTGAATCACAGATTATCCGCACTTGTGTCAGCCTTTGCACTGACGATCACCATGCTGCCGCTCAATTCCGGTTATGCAGCTGCGGCAGAAAGCAAAACCTTCAAGATCATGCCGCTTGGCGATTCCATCACCTACGGTATGGCAGATGAAGGCGGCTACCGCAAATTTCTGGATGCAGCGCTCAAACAGAACGGCTGCACAAACTTCGACTTTGTCGGGCCGGAAGGCTCCAACTCTGCTTCGTTCAATTATAACGGAAAAACAGTGACCTATGACGACAATCATGCAGGATACAGCGGCTACACCATTACCGATCTCGAAGGCGGCTGGTTCGGAAAATTGAACGGCATTCTCGAAACGATGCAGAACGGCGATTATATCCGCAAATATGTACCGGATATGATCCTGCTGCAAATCGGAACGAATGACGTTTCCAACGGCTATCTGGACGGCTCAGAGGAGCGTCTGCATAAGCTGCTTGATTATCTGCTGGCAAATATGCCCGCAAACGGCACAATTTTCCTTACGACCATTCCGGATCTGGGCGCATCTATGTGGGGCGGCGACAATACCGCGAATATCGCCTCGTATAATGCTCTCGTTCAGAAAACCGCAGAGGCGTACAAATCGCAGAATGTTGTATTTGCAGATATCCACAGTGTAATTGATGCTTCAAAAGATCTTGCCGACGGCGTACATCCAAATGCAGGCGGCTATGAGAAAATGGGCAAATACTGGGCAGATATCCTGATCCCGTATCTTTCCGGCAGTACGTCTCCGACAACACCGGATACTGATCCGGCGGCTTCCGGCAGTGACGTTCTCGGCGATCTCAACGATGACGGCAAACTGACCGCAGCCGATCTTTCCCTGCTCAAACACGGCATTCTGAATGCAGACAACAGCACTGCCTTCAAGACGAAGGCAGATGTCAATCAGAGCAGAAAGGTCACAGAGGCAGATGCGAAAATGCTTGCTGATTACCTTGCAGGCAAGATCCGTGAATTTGAAAAAGCCGAACCGGAAGAACAGCCCGTGATCGAATACGAAAAATCCTATAACTTCCCGTCTGTCAGCAGTCTCAAATCTTCCAAAGACGTTCCCGATCCCTTTATTTTCGCGGATGGATCGAAAGTGGAATCGCAGGATGACTGGTGGAGACGGCAGAGTGAGATCAGCTGTATGTACGAATACTATATGTACGGAAAATGGATCGACGGCTCCGACGACGAAACAACATACAGCATCAGCGGAAACAGCATGACGATCAATGTCAAACGCAAGAGTACCGGAAAAACCGCTTCATTCAAGGCTGTCATCAATCTGCCGAAAACCGTGCGGCATGACGGCGGCGCTCCGGTCATTCTCGGTATGCATAAGGGAATCTCCGAAAGTACCGCTACCGCAAACGGATATGCTGTTATCACCTATGACAGCGACGGTATGTTCTCTGCTCCGGGTACGGCACAGGACAACAATCAGCACAAGGGCGCTTTCTATGACCTCTATCCCTACGGCAACAACTGGGAACAGCAGACCGGCGACCTCATGGCATGGTCTTGGGGCATCAGCAGAATCCTCGATGCATTGTATAACGGTGCGGCAAAGGAACTCAATATCAATCCGGACAGTTCGATCGTGACAGGCGTTTCCAGATACGGAAAAGCAACAGCTGTATGCGGCGCATTTGAAAAGCGTATCAAGATGTGTGCGCCTTCCTGCTCCGGTGCAGGCGGTCTTGCCCTGTATCGTTATTCATCCGTCAATAAGACATACGACTTTTCAAGCAAAGGCGGCAGCAGCAGCTACCGTTATACCGAAAATGAGCCGCTCGGCAGCTTGCAGGCTTCCGGTGAACAGGGCTGGTTCAACGGCAGATTCATGGAATTCAAAGATCCGAACCAGTTCCCTGTCGATCAGCATATGCTCGGTTCTCTTTGCTGTGATCCGGACAGATATCTCTTTATTATCGGTTCATGTGAGAGTGAGGACTGGGTCAATGCGCCTTCCGTCTGGATGGCTTACTGCGGTATGCGGCACGTCTGGGATTATGTCGGATTGAGCGACCATCTTGCGATCAATATTCATAAATCCGGTCATGCAGTCATTCAGGAAGACGTTGAAAAGATGATCCAGTATTTCGACTACCATGTATATGGCATTCAGCCGAAAATGGACCTCAAAGAACTGCAAACTTCCGTCTTTGATCTTCCGAAAAACAAAGACTCCTATCAGGATACATTTACAAACAGCTGGCTGTATTGATATACGCATAATTTGTTACGGGAAGCGGTCTGAAAAGACCATCCCCTTTCTTTCCGTTTCATAAACACCATATCCCCGTGCGCTCCGTTTCAGAACGCACGGGGATATTCATATCATTGTCCTTCCGACTGCATATTCATAATAGAGTATAGATTTTCTTGACATCACAGCAAAAATATGGTATAGTAATGATATACGAACAACACGCACCGCCATGCGCCCCGAAAAACAGAATCTGTGTTGTACGGGGCGTTTTCTGCAAAGGATGTGAATATTATGCTTCATTTTTATAAAGCCGCTTTCAGAAAATATTTGTCGTTCTGCGCTGCTGCGATTCTGACCGGCGCTGCCGTTCAGACAGATATGCCCGTATATCAGCTGAATTCGTTTCTCCTGACGAAATCTGCGATTTCCGGCGATGATGCCGCAGCCGCAGATGCAGACGGAAACGGCATCCTGAATGCCGCCGATCTTTCCCTGCTGAAGCATCAGATTTTCACGAAAAACCTTGACAAATATGCCGCGCTTTCCATCAATGAAATATGCGCATCCAATCATGCATCCTATCTCGCATCTGACGGCAGTTCACCGGACTGGCTTGAACTTTATAATGCCGGAGACACTGCACTTGATCTTTCCGGATGCGGTCTTTCCGATCAGGAAAAGGATCTGTTCCGGTTCGTATTTCCGTCCGGAACGATCATTCCGGCAGACAGTTATCTTCTCGTATTCTGCGATGATTCAGGCAATTCGGCAGGATTGCATACACCGTTCAAATTGAGCGCATCCGGCGAAACCGTATATCTTTCTTCTCCGCAGAAAACGCTCATCGATTCTGCCGCATTTCCGGAACTGGATACCGATATTACATACGCAAAAATACCAGACGGCAGCAGCGCATGGATGCTCTGTTCCGCGACAGCCGGCAAATCCAATCAGACCGCAGAACAGCAGATCAATGCCGATTTGCCGGTATTTTCCAAAGCTGCCGGTTTTTATGACGATGCATTCGATCTGACACTCTCCGCCGCATCCGGCTGTCAGATCCTATATACAACAGACGGCTCTGATCCGCGCAGTTCCGATTCAGCATCGGTCTATCAGAATCCCCTGCCGGTCTGCGATAATTCCGAAGAACCGAATATACTGAGTGCAAAAACAAAAATATCTTCTGTATCTGATTATGTACCGGATGAGGCGGTTGACAAGGGCATCGTTATCCGTGCTGTCTGTCAGGATGCGGAGGGACATTTCGGAAAGGTCGTGACCAACAGCTATTTCATCGGGAAAACTGCACCGTATTATCAGACTGTGCGTACAATCTCAATATCCGCCGCCCCCGATGACCTGTTCAGCGATCAAACCGGCATTTATCTCCAGAAAAACTGTCTGAACAGAGGTACGGACTGGGAACGTCCGGTCAATATTCAGGTTTTTGAAAACGGCAGTGCGGTCTATTCAGAAAATGTCGGCGTGCGGATCGCCGGTAACTGGTCGCGTAATTATCCGCAGAAAAGCCTGACCTTCTACGCACGCAGTTCCTACGGCGCATCGAAAATGGAATACGACTTTTTCAGCGGTACTGCAAAAGACTGCGGCGGAAAAACAATCAAGGCTTTCGATAAGGTCACTCTGCGCAACGGCGGTGACGGGTATGACGCAGTCCGGTTCCGCGATGATCTCAATGCTGAACTTTCGGCAGGACTTGCGGTCGGTACGCAGGCGAAACAGGACTATATCGTATTCATAGACGGTGAATTCTGGGGACATTATTCCATGCAGGAAAAACTCGACGACGAATATCTCGAAGCACATTACCATATTCCAAAGGAGAATATCACCACGATCAAAAATACACTCGGTGAAGGCGATGAAGCTGTCTGGCAGGAATATTTCGATTTCTACGACTGGGCTAAAAATGCAGACTTTACAGATGATGCGAATTACCGGAAATTCTGTCAGACCGTTGATGTGCAGAGCATGATCGACTGGATCATTGCAGAAAGTACCGCTGCAAACTGGGATGCACTCATCAATGTCAATAATACAATGATCTGGCGTGCGAATCAGACGGACAGCAGACAGCCCTATGCAGACGGAAAATGGCGCTTTCTCCTCTTTGATACAGAGTATTCGAGCGGCTTCAACGGCATATCCGCAGACTGTCATTATCTCGAAAATATGGATACCAAGGATGCGCCGAACTGTTTCGGCACGCTGTTCTATCGGCTTATTCAGAATCCGTCCTTCGCAGAGCAGTTCCGCACTTCCTATCAGAATGCAATGCAGACGCATTATTCTCCCGAACGCGCAGCCGCAGGTATTGACAGTTATACAGAACGATGCACGGAACTGTATCTCGATACTTATAAGCGCTTCGGTGTTGAGATCAATGCTGAAAAACTGGTCGAAATGATCGCAGAACTGCGGGATTTCTGGGCACAGCGCAGTACATACGCAATGGCAGACTGTGAGAATTGTATTGCCGCTTACGCTGATAAATAGTATATATTGTTATATATGTTATTTATAGTATATTAACTTGACAAAATACAAGGATTATGATATAATATAAACGGTTCAGGTATATTTGACCGTAATACAAACTGCGGCACTCTGAACCGGAATACAGGAAGAGCAGATCCCGATACGCCGGAATGTCCGGTATACCGTCATCTGCGAATATTGATTGTGGATATGACAGCTTTGCGAATCACGAAGCATCCACAGAAAGGATAACAGCTATGAGCGACATCAGAAATGACAGCGTAGATTCCCAACTCGAAAAACTCTATGACGAAATCGAAAAGAAAAACACATCCGATTCCCGAAAGATCAAGCAGGAGAAAAACATGAGTGATATTCTTGCAGGAATGGAAGATACATCCAGATCACGCAAGGACGGAAACGAACTTCTGCGTTTTCTCGGCGGTCTGCTCCTTTTCGGCGCAGGAATGTTCATGATCTTTCAGAATCTGATCGTCGAAAGCACGATGGGTTCAGGTGCATCCATTTTCCGCATCGGCGGATTCTCTGTTCCGAACGGAACGATCACAATTCCGCTTCTGATCGGTATTGCACTGCTCTTTCTCTGTGACCGTAAAATCTGGGGCTGGTTGTTTATTGCAGTCGGCTTTGTCATTATCATCGCCGCAGTTCTGCTGAGTGTCAGCATCAGGTGGCGCACATCAAGCGGCTGGGTATTCATCGTCATGTTTGGTATGACGATTGCCGGCGGCGCGATGATGCTGCGGGAACTGTTCCGTTCCAAGTAAAGACCGGATAAGGAAAAAGCTGCCGCTTATCTGCGGCAGCTTTCTTTTATGATTCTGTATTTTTCTTTGCGGCATCTGCGACGCGGCGGATCACGTTTCCGTCCTGATCCACGATCACGGTCGATTCCAATGTTCCGATCAGGTCACGGCGAAATGCATCGCGGTACTGCTGACGAAGCTGCTCCCGTTCGGCAAGCTCAGCTTCATTCAGACCGGTCGTTTTCGCTTTCCGTGCAAGCTCATTGATGCGTTCAAGCAAATTCTTCTCCATAAGGATCACATCCTTTCTATCGAATCATATTTCTGCTTTATTATAACACAGAATACTGCAAATTGCAATGGGCAAACGGATAATCACCTGCATTATCAAGGAGGAAACCATGATTGCACTTGTAACAGGCGCTTCACGCGGCATCGGTGCGGCGGCTGCCAGACGCCTCGCCGCTGACGGCTATACCGTGATCGTTCATTATCATCATACAAAAGAACAGGCTGAACAGATTGCCGCAGAGATCGGCGGTATGCCGATCTGTGCCGATCTCGGCGATTTCGGGCAGATTGATTCCATGATCGAAGAAATCATCCGTAAATACGGCAGAATTGATCTGCTTGTCAATAATGCAGGCATTGCGCTGACCGGTCTGTATCAGGATATTTCCGATGCGGATGCAATCCGGCTCTTTCAGGTCAATCTCGGCGGCACAATGCATACGGCAAAACGTGTTCTGCCGTATATGCTCCGCGAGCATCAGGGCTGTATCATCAATACGGCATCGGTCTGGGGCGAATGCGGCGCAGCCTGTGAAGTGCATTATTCTGCGGCAAAAGCTGCCGTCATCGGGTTCACAAAGGCACTCGCAAAGGAAGTCGGACTCTCCGGCATCCGCGTGAACTGCGTTTCACCCGGCGTGATCGACACCGACATGAACCGGATGCATGATGAAGAAACCATGCTGGCACTCGCTGAGGAAACACCCCTCGGCTGTATCGGTAAGCCCGAAGATGTTGCAGAAATGATCGCCTTTCTGGCATCCGATCGGGCTGGATTCATCACCGGACAGATTTTTCCGGTCAACGGAGGCTTCAATATATGAACGAACAGGAAAAAAAGCGTTTTACCGAACAAATCGAATTTCTTGTCGAAATGGACAAGATGAAAAATATCTGGCGGCAGTCGCGTGTGCTGCATGAAGACCGTGCAGAAAATGACGCGGAACACGCATGGCATCTGGCAATGCTGGCGATCGTGCTGTCGGAATATTCCAATGAACCGGTCGATCTGAAAACCGTACTGACAACGGTTCTGATCCACGATGTTGTGGAAATTGATGCCGGCGATACCTATGCTTATGATGCGGCAGGCAATGCCACAAAAGCAGAACGCGAACAAAAGGCCGCTGATCGTCTGTTCGGTATGCTGCCGGACGATCAGGGCACATATCTGCGGCGTTTGTGGGATGAATTTGAAGCGCAGTCCACGCCGGAAGCCCGATTTGCCAATTCGCTTGACCGCGTTCAGCCGCTGCTGCTGAATTACTGTAAACACGGTGAATCATGGCGCGCACACGGTACAAAACGAACACAGGTCGAAGGACGGATGAAACCGGTCTATGACGGTTCGCAGGTTCTCGGTGATCTCGCATCGGAACTGATCCGCCGCGCCGCAGAAGAAGGTCTGCTGAAATAAACGGGACACTCCCCCTGTTGAAACGAGGTGAACAGGATGAAACAACTGACTGTCGGCATCATGGCGCACGTTGATGCCGGAAAAACAACACTCGCCGAAGCAATGCTCTTTCACACAGGCGAAATACGGAAACGCGGCAGAGTCGATCACGGCGATTCATGGCTCGATACCAATGATATCGAACGCAGCCGCGGCATCACGGTCTTTGCACATCAGGCGTCCCTGACGCTCGGCGATACCGTTATTACTCTGCTTGATACACCCGGACACGTTGATTTCTCCGCAGAGACCGAGCGCACCATGCAGGTTCTCGATTATGCTGTTCTTGTCATCAGCGGCACAGACGGCGTACAGAGCCATACACGGACACTCTGGAAATTACTCGAACAGTACAGCGTTCCGGTCATTCTGTTCGTCAATAAAATGGATCTCTCTGACCGGAACGAAACTGCACTTCTTCAGGAATTACAGGGCAGACTGTCTCCAAACTGCGTACAGTTCGACAGCGATTATGAATCCGTCTGCGAACATTCTGCTGCTGCGACCGAAGAATTGATGAATACCTATTTTGAAACCGATACGCTGCCGCAGGAAATGCTCCGTGATGCGATCGCAGAACGGCATATCTTTCCTGTCTGCTTTGGTGCGGCACGCGATATGAAAGGCTTGGATTCCCTGCTCTATCTGCTTACAGATTATACAAATGAACCGCCGCGTTTACCGGAATTCGGTGCGCAGGTATTCAAAATCTCTGCCGATGCAAAAGGAAACCGCCTGACGTATCTCAAACTGCGCGGCGGTACACTGCACAATCGGGATGAGGTGCATTATATCGGCGCAGATCATACAGAATATACCGAAAAAATCACCGGAATCCGTTTTTATTCCGGCGCAAAATATATTTCTGCGGAAGAAGCAGAAGTCGGCGCTGTCTGCGCTGTCACGGGACTTTCATCAGCGTATGCCGGATGCGGGATCGGATACTGTGAGGATTCACAGACGGCACTTCTGACTCCGGTCATGCGTTATCGTGTCCTGCTGCCGGACACAGTTCTGCCGCAGGAGGCAATGAACCATTTTCAGACACTGGAAGCGGAAGATCCGCAGCTTCATGTCGAATGGGATGCACGCAGCCGCACGATCTATGTGCAGCTTATGGGCGCTGTGCAGCTCGAAGTGCTGACGAATCTGATCGCAGCCCGTTATGGATATGATGTGGAATTTGACAGCGGTGCTGTCACCTACCGCGAAACGATCGCGGAAACTGTTGAAGGTGTCGGGCATTATGAGCCGCTGCGCCATTATGCCGAGGTGCATCTGCTCATGGAACCGCTGCCGCAGGGAAGCGGTCTGCAATTCGGTACGCGCTGCTCCGAGGATGTTCTCGACCGAAACTGGCAGCGTTTGATATTGACGCATTTGCAGGAGAAAACACATATCGGCGCACTGACCGGCAGTCCCATCACCGATATGAAGATCACGCTGGTCAGCGGAAAAGCACATCTGAAACATACAGAGGGCGGAGATTTCCGGCAGGCAACTTACCGCGCAGTGCGGCAGGGACTTCGCTCTGCTGAGAGCATTCTGCTCGAACCGTATTACGATTTTACGCTTGAACTGCCGTCAGAATGTGTCGGGCGTGCGATGACGGATATCCAGCAGCGTGCCGGACAGTTTGAACCGCCGGAAATGCTCGGTGATACTGCCGTTCTGACGGGCAGCGCTCCGGTCGCGGCGTTCAATGACTATGCCACAGAAGTATTAAGCTATACAAAGGGCAGAGGCGCACTCTCCCTGACCGTTTCCGGATACCGCCGATGCCATGATCCGGAAGAAGTAATCGAAAAGATCGGCTATGATGCAGACAGTGACCTCGACAACAGCGCAGATTCGGTCTTTTGTTCACACGGCGCAGGCTTTCTGGTCAACTGGCAGGAAGTACCGCTCGCCATGCATCTGCCGGCAGTTCTGCCGCATCGCTATGATTTTCCGGAGGAGGAGATCCAGCCGGAATACAGCCCGAAAGCCGGTTCATACCCCGATGCAGGCGATGATGAACTCATGGCGATCTATGAACGCACCTACGGCAAGATCAACCGTGACAAGCCGAAAACCATGCGCCGCAATAAAACCGCGGAGCTGATGGAAGGCAGCGTGAAAGTACCTGCACCGCCCGAAAAGGAATATCTGCTCGTGGACGGTTACAATATCATTTTCGCGTGGGATTCGCTGAAAGCACTCGCAAAAGACAGTCTGGAATTTGCGCGCGACCGCCTGCTGAATATTCTGCAAAATTATCAGGGATACCGCAAATGCGAAGTGATACTCGTCTTTGATGCATATAAGATCAAAGGTCACGGCACTGAGATCGAACAGCAGGGCGGTGTCAGCGTGGTCTATACAAAAGAAGCGGAAACTGCCGATTCCTATATTGAGCGCGTTTCCAAACAGCTTCTCAAAAATAACCGTGTGCGCGTTGCAACTTCCGATGCGCTTGAACAGCTTATCATTCTCGGAAACGGCGCAATGCGCATTTCAGCACGGGAATTTGAAGCGGAAATTCGTGCGGCGGAACAGGAGATCCGCGCATTGATCGGAGGATAAGCAAATGGCTGAATTACCGGATGGCATGGAACTACAGCGCGTCTATTATCACGCAGAACAGACACAATGCATGACTTATTACCGTATCGCCGGCAATTTTGATCCGGATGATATCACAAAATATCTGCGTCTTGCGCCGGAAAGTGTACGGCGCATCGGCGATGTCCGCAGCAACGGTGTTCCCTATGATTACGCAAGCTGGCGGTTCGGCACGGTCAAAAGTCACCGGCTCGATACCGCAAATCAGATGATGCAGACCATTGATGAACTGATCACAAAAGCAGATCTGCTCCGCAAGATCAAACTGACCTATGATGCTTCTCTGACACTCGTTGTCGTACCGCTTGTACGCTATGATGAACCGACTCCGATGCTTGCCCCGTCACCTGCCGTCATGCGTTTCTGTATGGAAACAGGTACGGAAATTGATATTGACCTCTATGTTGCCTGTCCCGATGAAATGACAGGTACAGAACAAAATGAACATGAATAACAATAGGAGTGACATATATGATTGATATTTCTCTGCTCGGCACCGGCGGAACGATGCCGATGAAAAGCCGATGGCTGACAAGCTGTCTGATCCGCAATGAAGGACACGGCGTTCTGATTGACTGCGGCGAGGGCACACAAATTGCTTTGAAATGTGCAGGCCGTTCCGTTCAAAAGCTCGATCTGCTGCTGTTCACGCATTATCATGCCGATCATATCAGCGGACTGCCCGGACTGCTGCTGTCAATGGGACTGGAAGGACGTACTGAACCGCTGATGATCTGCGGTCCGCGCGGTCTGATCCCGACAGTCGAGGGCTTGCGCGTGATCGCACCGGAACTTCCTTTCTCACTGGAATTTACAGAACTCACTGAGCCGGTTCAGACACTTCATTTCGCCGGAATGGAGATCACGGCATTTGCCGTTTCCCATACGCTCCCCTGCTACGGTTTCCGGATGCACCTGCCGCGTATCGGCAAATTTGATCCGGAACGCGCAAAAGCTGCCGGTATTCCGATGCGTGCATGGGGACTGCTCCAGAAACAGGATACTGTTGAAATGGACGGCGTGACCTATTATCAGTCACAGGTACTCGGTGAGCCGCGCCGCGGTCTGACTGTCACCTACTGCACTGATACGCGCCCCGTTCCGGCAATTACAAAATATGCAGACGATGCCGATCTGCTGATCCTCGAAGGAATGTACGGCGAACCGGAAAAACTCGATAAAGCGCTCGAAACCAAACACATGATGTTCACCGAAGCGGCTGAGATCGCAAAAGATGCCGGAGCGCATCAGCTCTGGCTGACACATTTTTCACCGTCACTGCCGAATCCTGCCGACTATCTGCCGCTTGCACGGTCGATCTTTCCGGATACAGTCTGTCCGACGGACGGTCAGTCTGTTGATTTGCAGTTTACAGATTAAAACTGAAACATTATAAAGGAACAACTATGAATCAGCTTAACATAACACCGCCTGCTTCTGTTCAAACCGCACTGAATATGCTCTGCGGTGCAGGCTATGAAGCATTTATCGTCGGGGGCTGCGTGCGCGATGCGCTGCGCGGTGCAGAGCCGCATGACTGGGACTGCACGACCAATGCCAAGCCCGATGAGATCTGCGCCTGTTTCCGCGATTTTCATGTGATTGAAACGGGTTTGCAGCACGGCACAGTCACGGTTGTGATCGAACATTTCCCGATTGAAATTACCACATACCGCATTGACGGTGTCTATGCCGATCACCGCAGACCGGATTCCGTCACCTTTACCGATTCGCTGACCGATGATCTCGCACGCCGCGATTTTACAGTCAATGCAATGGCATATCATCCGGAGCGCGGTCTGATTGATCCATACGGCGGTGCAGACGATCTACAGGCGAAAATCATTCGCTGTGTCGGCAGTCCGCATGACCGTTTCGATGAAGACGGTCTGCGTATTCTGCGTGCGATGCGCTTTGCATCTGTACTGGATTTTACGATCGAAAAGGATACCGCAGATGCCGTTCATACACAAAAAACGCTCCTGCATCATATTTCTGCGGAACGAATCGACACCGAATTGACAAAGCTGCTCTGCGGAATCGGTGCGGAGCGTGTTCTGACAGATTTTTCGGATGTGCTGTTCACTGTTCTGCCGGAGCTTGAACCAATGCACGACTTCGATCAGCAGAATCCGCACCATGATTACGATGTCTATGCGCATACGCTGAAAGCTGTCGCAGCTTGTCCGCCGGAACCGATCCTGCGCTGGGCGGCATTGCTGCATGATTCCGGCAAGCCCCATACCTTTACGAAAGATGAACGCGGCGGTCATTTTTACGGTCACGCCGCTGTATCAAAGGAAATTGCACGGCGTGCGCTCAATGCAATGAAATGTGACCGCAAGCGCCATGACCGCGTGATACTGCTTGTTGAAAAGCATGATATGGTCATGAACGGAACGGCGAAACAGCTCAAACGCATCGTCCGGCAGATCGGTGACGAAGCCGCCGAACAGCTTTTGCTGCTGCATAAGGCGGATGTGACCGCGCAGGCTGCCTGTCACCGTGCGGAACGCATCGAAGAATCCGACCGTTTACTGCAAATGCTCGCAGAACTGCGTGCTGAAAATGCCTGCATGAGCCTGAAACAGCTTGCCGTCACGGGCGGTGATCTGCTTGCGGCCGGCATTCCGCAGAGCAAGACGATCGGTGAAACGCTGAACCGTCTGCTTGAATCGGTCATTGAGGGCGATTTGCCGAATGAACATGATGCGCTGCTTGCTGCCGCAAAAAAATTTATCGAATAAAAGAACCGCTTCTGTCAGATTCCAAACGTGACAGAAGCGGTTTCTATTGATAAAAACGATTTCAGACAGTGCCCTGAAAAACTGCGATTTTTCGGGATAAACCGAGTATAACTTTTATTACATCATCTTATTCGACAGCGCGTATCTGCTCGACAAGCGATTCTTTCTGCATCGTGCGCAGCGGAATCACCGATGCGGCAAATGCACAGATAAACGCAACGGCAGCCGCGATCCAGATTCTGATAAACGGCGTTGACAGCAGGAACATAAGCTCTTTCGTTTTCATGCTCATATCCATAGAACGCATAAACGCATTTGTACCGAACAACAACAGACCGCAGAGCAATGATGCGGCAATCGCCGCCCAGAGCGCAAATTGCAGACATTCGATCGCTGCGATACCGTACATCTGTCCGCGTGTCATGCCGGAACACTGCATTGCCGCAAACTCGCGTTTCCGGTTCAGAATGCCCGTAGATACGATATTTACCATGTTGACAACCGCAATCAGCGCAACCATCACAAGCAGGAACATCAAGCCGATATGAACCGCAGAAAGTACTGTCCTGATCTGCTTATTCGGCGTATACATATCAAAAATGATATGAACCGGCGCTTCTTCATACATCAGATCTTCCGAACCTTCAAAAATGCCGAATATCTCCGAATGATCTTTCAGGAACGCCTTTGCCGCCTCATAATCCTCATCATGTGCAAGCTGACAGTTGATATTGCTCATCCAGTATTTATCCCAAATACCGAATTTTTCCCAGTCACCGCTGCGCCATGTATCCTCTGTCAATAGAATATAACGGATCCTATCCTGTTTCAGCGTATCCAGAGTACCTGCCGCTTCCATTTCGGCATATTCATCTTCCGTATATTGATCTATCGTGCCGATGATCGGGTATGTGACGGTTTCATCAAGGATCTCATAGAATACTGCGTTCTCCATGTTTTCTCTGTCATACCGATTTTGACTGATATGATGACAGTTGCCGCGCATTTCTGCCTGATAACGTAAAATTTCTGCATCATCTGACTGTTCCTTTTTTTCTTCATTCAGAATCTCCAGACCTTTTTCATAGCGTTTGTCATATTCTTCCCGCGTGATCTCATGATGATTCTGAATATCGACTTTCAGTTCATCCGTCTGATACTTCTCCAATGCATAACGATTGCCGCACATCAGCGCACCGCCGGATGCTGTCAGTTCATCATAGCTGATATCCGTTTTTTCCGCAACACGCTGATAATCAGCCCGATTCACATAATAGATCACGAAGTTCTCATTTGACTGCTTTGTATTTTCCGCATGAATACCGCCGGTCAACGAAACATTATGCTGAATATTGGTGAAATATCCGGAATCTTCGAGCATTTTGATGCCCTTTGCAACATCCTCCGGTGACTGCATAACCGCATCCGGCTTCATATCCACCCACATTTCAAAATCCGACTTTACCGTTCCAAGATCATCTTCATATTGCATCACCTCGGTCAGAATTTGTTCTGCCATCGTGATGAGCGAGGATACTGTTGCAAAGAGCAGCATGGAAATCGTCAGCGAAAGCACCGTGATGGCAAAACGCTTGCGGCTGCGGCGTGCATTTCTCGATGCGACCTTGCCCTTCCAGCCAAAGAACAGCGAAAGCAGCGTATGCTTCTTCACCTTTGTGACGGTCTTGGCGCGTGCCGTGATTGCCTGAACCGGTGTCATTCTGATCACGCGCATTCCGGTGCCGTATGCCGAGAAAAATACCCAGCCGATGCCGACAATTCCGGCGATCGCCGTCAGCAGCGGTTTGATATGAAAATGCACAACTTTTCCGATCTGCGCCGATGTCATGAATGCCTCTGCAATACCGGTCGCAAGAATCATCTTGTATGCGGCAAAACTCAGCAGCAGACCAAGCCCGATACCGAGCGGAACACCGACCAAAGACAGATACATTCCCTCGACCGTCATGATTCGGACGATCTGTTTCGGCGTTGCACCGACAGACTGCAAAACACCGAACTGCCGTTCGCGCTCCTTTGACGATACCTCAAATGCCGTATCAATGACCAGACGCAGCGCAAATGCAAACAAGAGCAAATACATGGCAAAAACAGCGACTGTGCAGGTCATTGCGTATTTGCCTTTCAGATCGATCTGATCGTATGTCATCAGGTTCTGATTGATGCGAAAGCCCTGCGGAGCACCGTAAGGCGAGTATGATGCATTCAGCCCGATATGGTCGATCATATTCTGAAAAAACGCTGTATCATCGTCAATATACGTGCTGAACATGACCTGCGCCTGATAGGAATTGCCCATACCCTTATTTTCGATTATTTCAACACTTTCGACCTGATTCATGTGCCGGATCTCCGCAGCCTGCTCCTTCGTGACATCCTCAAACATCACATGATACGGCTCAATTTCATACGAATAATCGCGCATGATTCCGAGAACCGTGGAAAACGCCGAGGAAAGCATGACCATAAGTGCAAGCGCGATGATAATACTGCAAATCGTCAGCAGCGAATGCCGTTTCTGCGAAAAGATATAGCGCCGCGCAAGCATGGATTCAAATTTCATTGCGATCACCGCCTTACTGTCCGGTCATAACGTCACGGACAATTTTACCGTCCGCAAGCGTGATCACGCGGTCACATTGCAGCGCAACATTTTCGTCATGCGTAATGATAATCATGGTCTGGTTGTAGGCGCGGTTGGACTGCCGGAGCAGCGCAATGATCTCAGCGGAATTCCTGCTGTCAAGATTACCGGTCGGCTCATCCGCGAGAATGACAGCCGGCTCTGTGAACAATGCTCTGCCGATCGAAACACGCTGCTGCTGACCGCCGGAAAGCTGTGAGGGCAGATGCTTCCGCCGCTCTGTGAGATCGAGCATTTTCAGCATTTCATCCAGACGCTTCGGATCGGGCTTTCTGCCATCCATGATCATCGGGAGCGTGATATTTTCCTCTGCGGTCAGAACGGGAATTAGATTGTAAAACTGATAGATCAGCCCGACCTGCCGCCGCCGGAAGATTGCCAGATTGTTTGCATTCTGCTTGTAGACATCCTGACCTTCCAGATAGACCTTGCCGGATGTCGGCTGATCGACACCGCCGAGAATATGCAGCAATGTCGATTTTCCTGAACCGGACGGGCCGATGACTGCTGCCATTTGTCCTTTCGGAACGGTAAAGCTGACATCATCGAGCGCATTCACCTGCGTTTCGCCCTTGCCGTATACCTTGCAAAGATGTTCGATCGTTAAAAATTCCATTTCCATGAGAGAACCCCCTTTGATTTTGATTCTATATTCATTATAACACAGAAATCTCACTTTTGTGTGACATGAAAATTACAATTCCGTCACTTTGCCGCGCAGGGCGCGGCGCCGTTATCGCTTCCCGTTTCTATGAGCGTGCAGGAGTATGATTTCTGTGCGTTTCACGTAAGCATCGAAGTATTATACTGTGAATTTCTTGCAGCAACATAAGAAAATTTCACCGTGTTTTATACTGAAAAGTGAAAAGTAACAAGCGTAAACATATAAGCCGCTCAGAATTTAGTGAAATTGCCGCAGCTGTTTTTCTGTTATCCCCTTGCAATTCTGACTGGATTGTGATATAATATAGGAAATCTATGAGAGAGGTGAGAGGATGAGAAAATAAGTCACTTTTGAATGCATGAATACGTGAAACGGTATCGGCTGATATGATACCGGTGTTTTGTGCTGCCAAAAGTGGATTATGTTTTCATATCCTCTTTTTCTATATCTGCGCATCCTGCACACATATTCTGTGTGTCATTCTGCATTTCAGGGATATGAACATAACGAAACTGTTTGGCAGCAAACGGTTTCGTTTTTTTATTTCCAAAGGAGGAATGCTATATGTCACAGATCAGAGCGGAACATCTGACTTTTTCATACGAAGGCAGCAGTGAACCGGTTTTCGAGGATGCTTCCTTTACCGTCGATACAGACTGGAAACTCGGCTTCATCGGCAGAAACGGAAAAGGCAAAACCACCTTTCTCCGGCTGCTCAACGGCGAATTTTCTTATCAGGGCAGGATCATCCGGTCCGTTCCGACAGCCTATTTCCCCTATCAGCTGACAGATGCGCAGATGCATCTGCCTGTATCGTTGCTTGCAGAAGAACTGCGTCCGGACTGCGAAATATGGCGCGTCATCTGCGAACTCAGCGCTTTGCAGGAAAATGCAGAATTGCTCGACCGTCCGTTTGATACGCTCAGTCACGGTCAGCGGACGAAAATCCTGCTTGCGATCCTGTTTTCCGGCGACAACGACTTCCTGCTGATCGACGAGCCGACGAATCATCTGGATGCGCCTTCACGCGAATGCGTCCGGCAATATCTCTCCGGAAAGCAAGGGTTTATTCTGGTTTCCCATGACCGTGATCTGCTCGATGCCTGTACTGATCATATTCTCGTACTGAACCGGAAAACGATCATGGTGCAGAACGGCAATTTTTCATGCTGGCAGGAAAATCAGCAGCGGCGCGATCAATTCGCAGAAGCGGAAAATGAAAAACACCGCAAACAAATCAAAAAGCTGCGTCAGGCGGCAAAACAGACCGCTGAATGGGCAGACAAAAATGAACGCACCAAGATCGGCTTTGATCCGGTCAAGGAGCCTGAACGCTGTATCAGCACACGCGCTTATATCGGCGCAAAAACAAAGAAAATGCAAAGCCGCGTCAAACATACCGAACACCGGATTGAACGGGAAATCGCTGAAAATGAAGGTCTGCTTCAGGATATTGAACA
>JAZQOZ010000024.1:0-4493 GCA_045628085.1 Oscillospiraceae bacterium
TCCGCTTTACCTGATTCACTTCCCGTCACTTGGATTGTTTGTTTACTCCTCGACGAAAGAAATCATGAACGCAGCATTCAGTCATCTGCCGTACAAATTCCCGAAACATGAGATCATTGACGTTCAGGAAGGTGAGCTGCTACGGATAGCGCCGGACGGAATGATTACCCGTGACCGTTACACCGTTCAGCCTGAATATACTATTTATAATACACGTTGGTTCGGCAGTTACCTTTGCGGATGGGAACAGCCGGAGAAAGACAGCTGCGCCGAAGATATGCTGCTGCTTGAACTGAGCGGCTATTACGGAGTCGAGCCGGAAGATATTCAGACGTTGCGCAATATGGGTTACAGCTATGATGAGATCGAGGATTTCATCTGTGATCCGGAAGCATACGGTGCAGAGTTGGCACTCGCCGAATTATAACGAAAGCCCTGCCGGCTATACAAACCGGCAGGGCATCGTTCCAAATAGTATACATTTTGGAATGTCTGAAAAAAGGCGAAAAATGCGTGCCAAAAAGTCCGGTTTTGATTTCTGGGACATCCCGAAAGTCGCCACCACTTTTTGGAATAGATTGGAGGAAATATGGATAATCGAATTTACGGTTACGCACGGGTATCTACCCGTGAGCAGAACACTGACCGGCAGATTGAAGCGCTGATACGGTTCGGTGTACCGGAGCAGCAGATTATTGTTGATAAAGCGTCCGGCAAGGACATCGAGCGCGAGGGGTACCAGTACCTCAAACGACAGATTCTTCGCAAGGGCGATACACTGGTCATCAAGGAGCTTGACCGTCTCAGCCGCAACAAGGCAGATATCAAGCGAGAGCTGGAAACCTTCAAAGAGATGGGAGTCCGCGTCAAAATCCTTGACATCCCGACCACGCTCACAGACTTTCCGCCGGAGCAGCTATGGGTGCAGGATATGATCAATAGTATACTGATTGAAGTTCTCGGCAGCATTGCGGAAAACGAGCGCATGAAAATCCGCGCCCGTCAGCGTGAGGGTATTGAAGCGGCGAAGCGAAAGAATGTTCGATTCGGGCGTCCGCCGAAACCATTACCGGAAAATTGGCGTGAGGTCATGGCTGCTGAAAAGCATGGTGAGATGCGTCCGGTCGATGCGATGCAGGATCTGAAATTGTCAAGGTCGAGTTTCTATCGGCTATACCGTAATATATTATAAATAGTATGCCTGCCCCGTTATGGGGCAGGCAATGGATACACATCAGAGGTTTGCAATATCTTTTTAAGACGTTCATAGTTCTTCTGAAAGTTCGTGATCACCAAAGCAAGAGCAGAATAGCTGAAAGTAGCAGGACAGGTGATTTTCAACTTTTCATCACCGATCTGACTGGCAATCTCATATATCGCTTTAAAGCTTGGATGAAGATGTTGCTTGTTCAAAAGCAATCCGGTCAAATCAGCGCAATATTTATCCAATTTGGAATATAGCTCCTTAACGGCTTTATGCAGCGCCTTCAATTCATATTCGAGGTATTCCTTCCACCGCTGTTGGGATGTATCTTCGGATATGCTTGCAAGCTCATGCTGTTTTCGGTCTATCGCTTCGGTTTTCTGTTTTATGCTTTCAAGTGATCTCTTTATTATCTCACAGATATTCATTACGGCTCGTTTTTCATCATCCGATATTGTGTAGACGGCAGCAATATCGCTCTTATTTTGTGCGTCAACTACATTGGCGTTGTTAGCTGTTGGCTGTAAAGGAACAGAAGTTCCATTCGGTTCCGTTTCTGATTGAAGAGAGGGACAATTCGATTTTTTCCTGTATCCGCTTTCCGCTTTCTTAAGCATGTCGATGAACAGGTTCACCAGCAACTCTGCCCCTTCCTTTTTTAACACCTTGATCTTTTCCATATTTAGCAAATCGGGACAGTATTGTCCGAATGCCTCCTTGGTTCTGGCAATCCGTTCCTCATTCCAGAAGCATTGTTCGCAAAGACTATCTTTCAAATTCTTGCGATTAGCCGATGTTTCATTGAAGGCCTCGCGTATTTCTTTTGCGACAGGTTTTGAGAGATTGCGTTCACTTCGCATATAGCTTTTCATCAGCTTTTCAACCTTTGTGTTGGGAAATATGGTTTGAACACGGTCTTCACCGATTGCTACGCTAAGCAGTGTCAACGCAGCCTTCACAGTAATTTCATCATTGCTGACATAACAAAGGGCTTTCACATAGTCACGAAAAATCATTGGCTTTATCTCCTTTCGATGACAAAGAGTGAAATGTCATTGGTAGTCATCGTGTGTCATTGAGAATATGGTATCATATTGATGTAAACCGAAAGGATCCGTCGGTTTCATCAAAATTATTTTTCGAAGCGGTCTAAATGCGGTAGAAATACAATTTGCTTCTGCGAAATGACGAAATCGGGCCCATTTCGTTGTTCCTGAATCTTCAAATTATTTTTACACCGCATTCAGGCCGCAATTCAAAAAATAGTAAGGAGGAAATCAACATGTCTTCTATAAATCAGGCTCATGGGCAACAGCAATGCGCTGCAGATCAAAATGCTCTGGCTAATCCTGCTCTAAAGAATGCACTCGAATTCAGAGCACTGGTAAAAACGCTGGGGCTTTCACTGCAGGTGCGAGACCAAAATTTCAATATGCTTGCGGGCAGGTTCAACAGCGTCGATGACCTTTTTCACAGCCCGGAGTTCCTTTCTCGTTTGGACCAAACACTGTATCTCTGCGATGCAACTGGAACAAACTGGCTCGAGCTTACGATCAAGAAAGGACGAATCGTTTCGTTCAGCATTGTTCTTTCCATGAAAATCCGATGGACTAAGCTTTATATCCAGGGGGGTGGCGGCATCGACATTCTCTATGTGGGATATCGGGCAGATGCAGACAGTAAAGATGTGACCACTGCCATACCGTTGTCTGAATTCAGACCTGAGCGGATTCCAAAATATTTTCCGTATGTAGTGGGCGAAACAACGCATGATTCCAAGGAAATCGGGAAGCTGATGTGTTACCTATTATCGCCATACATTAACAATCCGAATCCGAAATCGACGACTTATCTTGGGCGCATACAGGGCTTTGCGAAAAACAATCAGGGCAAAATACAGTTCAATCCCTCTGGTCCAATTCCGGAGGCACTGAATCCCTATCTTTCGTCTAGTATTCTCAGCCGACAAGCTCCTTTCCGCGGTGATGCAGTCTCTGAGGACATGACACCAATTCTTGTGCCGCTGTTCTCTGGAAGCAAGTGGCTTCTGATCGCCTTGTTGTTCAGAGTTGCGAGCTGGATGCAGTTTCTCTTTGCGTGGCGGGATGTCTATGCGGATAACGTCATCGAACTCAAACCCACGCCGATAATTCCGATTTCATTGCTGGTGGCACTCATGACAAACACTCGTTATGACAACCTTGACGCACCGCCAGTCGGCCCCAATATCAAGCCTTTACGGTTTGACTTGGAAACAGTCAATGACGGCGTAGTTGTAGTAGTTGACACTTTCGCTGCCGATCAGGTGAAAAAAGCCGAGAAGGGCTATGATCTGTTGATTCAGGATGTCTGCGGGGCAGCGGGGAGCAGCTCCGCAGCCCATCACATCATCGCATTAATCTCCGGGTATGCAGAGCTGCATCTTCCACAGGACAAATATTGCGTGCTAAAGCTGGACGAGGATCTGACTGCTTGTTCGCCGTCTTACTACAGAACCGCACTAAAACGGCTGGATGCGAGCCTTATTCGCAATATTGAACATGGATGCGACAAGGGTAATCTCGGAAAAACATTTCAGCTCCATGTGGATGATGTTCGGAGCAATATACCTGATACCATCCCCGTTTCCAAACGAAATATCTACACGATGCTCGTTACAGCACTGCGAATGTATAACGAATTCTACAGCCCGCTGTTCGCTCCTGACTTTGAACGAGAAATAGAGGAATGGTTAATATCACAGGAGCAGGACCGACAGTCACTCGAAGATTTAGTTTGTTCGGAATATTGTGAAATATTGAACAAAAAGATTGCCGATGGGTGCTTCCAATTCACTCTCAAGCAAGATGTCACGCTTGTGGATAAGGGGAGTCACACAATTGTGGTTGATCCGAAACAGCGCTGCATCTACATTGAGACTGCTGACGATCAGGATATTGCAGTCAATGAAATGCAGTCTATTGGTGACACGGACAGTTTAACCACTGCGCTTTACAACTGCAATTATCTTCCGCACACATCTAAGGATGAAAAAAGTGTTCGTATGGCAGCCAAATCTTCTGACGGGAAACGATACACGCGATATGCCCACAAGATGAAGTACGGAGTGCTGGAGGACGATAATTTGGCTCTCTTGGATTTAATCGACAAGGATGCTTTCCTGTTTCGCCAGGATGAACTGATGACAGAGAACTTCCTGCCATTAGTAAAGACCGTGGACGGGCGATTTGCAGGCAAGATGCTTATATATGAGACCGAGGAAAACAACATTTACTTTGGCACAGGCAAA
>JAZQOZ010000025.1:0-29759 GCA_045628085.1 Oscillospiraceae bacterium
AGTTTTCAAGGTGCAAGGATATATCGGTACTTTTGTGAGAAGATTCGATATATCGCCATGAAATAAATCAAGCCCCTCAGACCTCCGGTGGTAACGAACGTCTGAAAGGCTTGACAAATATGCATAACCGTGCTATAATGGAACACGATAACAGCCATTGCACTAAGTCAGTCAGGTGTTTAGCTCACCAGTCTGATTATGGGGCGTAGTTGGATTGCCGTCCGACTGCGCTCCGTGTGATGCTTTATTATCTCACTTCATTATTATAGCACATTTTGTCATGCAAGTCAATACCAAAAATGAAAAAAATTTTAAATCGTCCGAAAGGGCGATTTTTTTGTATCTACTTATTTTTCAGCACAGTCCTCTCTCCACTTTTCAAAAGTAGCAACTTCTTGGGTGCCTTGACTTTCTGCGTTTCCTGTGATACAATGACGCTGAAAGGAAGTGATGCCGCTTGGTAACGAATTATGAAGAACGAATCGCGGAACTGAAAGAAAAGCAGAAGAAACTGAAAGCGCAGGAAATGACACTCCGCGCTCAGATTTCCGCTGATGAACGAAAAAAACGGAACAAACACTTGATTGAAATCGGCAAGGCAATATATGCACTCCTTGACCGTGAGTATGTCGATGGAGATGATGAACGGTTAGTCGCATTTCTGAAAGAGAATCAGAGTGAATTCTTAATCGCAATGGAACGCACAACGGCATCTAACGAAGCCGAGCCGGTTGCCGATACTGAAAAAGTTGACACAAGTAGCAACTTTTCTGATACTCCAAACGATGAAGCGACCGCTGATCCAGAGCCAGCAGAAGAACTGGTTAAGCCAAAACGCAGGACACGGAAATCAAAGACAGAAAAAACAGGCGGCGATTCTGATACTGCACCGAAAAAAAGAGGAGGAAAAGCAAAAGCCGCGCAGCCTGAAACAGAATAACAGACGAGAGGATATACACCATGTCTATTGGTTCGCGCATTCGATTCATACGCTTAAAAAGGGGATATACACAAAAAGAACTTGGCTTAAAGGTTGGATTCAACGAGAATTCTGCCGATGTTCGTATCGCTCACTATGAGATGGACTTAAAAAAGCCGCGCGATACTATATTAGAGCATATCGCAGAAGTGCTTGACGTTGAGAAAGATGCGTTATGTCCAAATACAAAGACCACAACCGGATTAGTACATCAATTATTCGCATTAGAAGATGAAACAGGTTTCTGTATGAGTTTGAAGGACGGTAAGCTGACTGTTTCTTTTGATAATACTGCGGAAACGAACTCAGCTCTCCTGCTCCAACTAGCCTTGAAAGAATGGGCAATTCGTTCCGATGCATTGCGAAACGGTCAGATCACTCAGGAAGAATACGATACTTGGCGATACACGTTCGGAAAAGTTGACACAAGTAGCAACTTTTCAGAAATTGAATCAGAATAAGAGAAATGCGGACAGTTCAAGCTGTCCGCATTTTTGCTGTGTGAAGTTGGTAGCCGTCAATACAAAGAACCGTAAACGCGCATATCAGACAGGTAATTCTGCATGGTCATGTATGCGTCTTTCAGTTCTTCCAGAGTCATTTCTTCTGCATTTCTATGGTAGAGGAAATACTCGTGGCGTTCTGCGGCTTTGCGGAATTCTTCGATGTAAAACTCTCTTGTGTGTTCCATAAAAAACCTCCTTAATACTTACGCTTCGGAAAGTTGACACTTGTGTCAACTTTTTTTACTGGAGATACCTTTGTATATCTTCATCCGACATACCGTTTGCCCTCATCTTGGCGATCATGGACTGACGTTCTGCCAATGCGCCTTGTGCTTGGGCGAGATACTGATCGGGCATTGTCGGATAAGACTGCACTTGCTGTGTCTGAGTGTCTGCAATATCCGGATCACAGATATTCAGAGCATACTTGCGAGAGCGAATGTGCAAGTACACGTTGAAAATAGTCAGGATTCCGAATCCAATCCAAAAGACAATCATGTTGCTTTTCGTAATCAAAGTCAAGATACATGAACCGATTGCTGCCCAGAACGGCGACATAATCACGGCAAACAGCCAAAAGCCGATTTTCGTTTTCTGAACATAATGGCATACTATATAAATGCCAATACCGATGAGAATTGTAAAAACCGGATGCAGCGGATTATTCCACGGAACTTCGTCCATATAGCCGAACAAGCCGATCATAATGAACAGCATTGCACAGAAAATTCCGTTTACAATCGGAATGCGCTTTGAGAATAGCTTAATCATTCCGGATGTACCGGCAACTGAAAGATATATTGCCCATGAGCCAAAGACGATTGCCAACATGATTACGAGATACACAAAATCGAGTGCGATTCCAAACATACTATCCTACCTTCCTGAAAAGAAAAATCATTCCTTTGATTCCGCTTCTTCAAATCCAGCCATTTCACGCTCCAGCAGGCTTTGGATAAATGCATTCACGCTCATGCCCTTTGATGCAGCGAAAGCCTTTACGCGATCACGTTCCCCTTTGGGGAGCCGGATTTTGAGATCTTCATAGTTTTGCAAATACTTTTCAGTCGCCCTTCTTTGCGCTATTGATGTTTTCATATCCATTCCTCCTATTGTATTCCAGTATAGCATATATCTTGAAAAAAATCCATTGACAAAAATAACATATATGGGTACATATATCTGCTTTTCTTTGTTAGTTTTGCGAATTGATATATGGGTACATATATGCTATAATAGTATTATCAAAGGAGGACGAACACATGAAGAACCTTGACAATTCAAAAACCAAATGGGGACTGTTCTCAGACTATGGTATGAAAATCCTCAACGAAACCTTCGCTACCAAGCGAGAAGCACAGAGGGCTTTCAGAGAATGCTACACCAAAGATTCAGAAGCATGGATTGAGAGAGTTCCGGCAGATGCAAAAGGAAGATTCGACCGCTAAAACAAAGCTGACCTAACGGCTACACGGGGGAAAGGAAATGAGCATGGATACAATGAGCTACAAGGAATCTGAGAAGCACATCAACGATATTCGTCAGAACGATGAAATGCTTTTTCGTTTGGCTGTCAGTCACTTAATGGATGTTGGCATTCGGCATCTGACTGATGAGAATGTTGATGCAACTTGCAAGGGCATCATGGAACAGGACGATAGCAAGTCTTTCATGACGAATGAATATCAGTGTGCTATTGTACGGACGGCGGCAGAGCTTGCAAGAATCAGTCACATTTATCTGCTTGTGTATATTTCGCAGAATGTAGAGTATAGCGTATAACGATCAAAGCTGACCTAACGGCTACACGGGGGAAAGGAGTATAGAATGGGCGATTACAGTTTGAATGCTTGCTTGGAAAGTGTGACCTTTGAAGTGGAACAGCTTCACGCAAATCCGTTTGAGATGCTTGGTAGATACATTATCAGAGCAAAGCAAGATATGTTTTTCAATAAGACCATGATTGAAGCAGTCGAGAAGTATATTGACGAGCATCATATTTCATGGAATGAACGCTGAAGAAGCCGTGATGAACCGGCAGAAAGGATAACGCTATGAACAACCCAAGAAGAAAGCAGCTTGCAGAGATTTCAGAGAAACTGTCCGAGCTGCGCAGTATGCTCGAATCCGTCAAGGACGAAGAAGAAGAATACATGGAGAACATACCGGAGAATCTGCAATCCTCTGAACGCTACGAGAAAGCCGAGAATGCAGTTGATAATCTGGATTCTGCGCTGGATTCTCTGGATGAAGCGATTTCGGATATCGAAAGCGCATCGGAATGATCAGATGCCGTGCCGGTCGGCTATAACCGGCAGAAAGGAGTAAACTATGAAACTTCACGAATGCAAAGACTGGAAAGCGGTAATCTTTTCAGATCGCACGATTCTCAAAAAGGACTGTCCTTATATGTCGGGTACGCAGCTACATGAGCTGGCAGAAACGGAAGTCGAACCGGCAAAGCGCAAAGGTTACTACAAAGCAATCTCGTCCATGTTCGCAAGTAGAGTCTGATGCAGTTTAGTTGCTACTAGTAGCAACTTTTCGGAAGGGACAGAATTGTCAGCAAGCCTGATCGGAGCTGATGCAATGAGCCGGTGCTGTCATGTACAGCATCGGCTTCTATTGAGCATTATGCACAGAAAATCGCCAAAAGCTATCGAATGCCCAAATGTTATTTTTTCTCTGAAAAGTATCATATTTGCCAGCAAAAAATCTGGACGAAACGGGACTATCTGGACAATTTGGCACGAAATGACATAGAATGACATAGAATGCCATTGATGGCAAAAGGTTATACACCGAGCGATAGTTCAAAAGGCAATACACCGTAGGTTCGATTTTCCGCCAGCAGTGTAGAAAATACTTGAGAACGCTTGCATACGAACGGAATTTGTGATATAGTGAATCAGAAATAACACGGGAAACTTCCAAAAAGAATAGGAGGGATAGAATGCCGGAAAAAATGGATTTAACCGGTCAGAGGTTCGGAATGCTTACTGTGCTACATGAATCTGAGAATCGCAGAAGTTATTGGGTGTGTCAATGCGACTGCGGAAACATCAGAGAAATCATTATAAGCAGTTTAACAAAGGGAAAATCAAAATCTTGTGGTTGCAGAAAGATAAAGGATTTGTCTGGTCTGCGGTTCGGAATGCTTACTGTACTAAACAAATCTGAAAAAAGAAATCACTATTGGCTTTGCAAATGTGATTGTGGAAACACAGCGGAATTTTTGGACAGGAGATTGACGGCAGGAGTAGTCGAATCATGCGGCTGTGTTCAACCTGATGTCACAGATCTCACAGGACGAAGAATAGGAAAGCTGACAGTATTGCATGAATCAGAGCATGACAAGGATATTTGGATGTGCCAATGTGACTGCGGAACGCAGAAAGAATTTCGCGGCAAAACTTTACGAGCTGGGGATGCAGTATCTTGTGGCTGTGCATTAAGAAGGAAAATGGATATGACCGGTCAGCGATTTGGTATGCTAACAGTTTTACGCGAAGCTACACGGGAGGAAAGGCTTGATCCACGAAAGGTATGTTGGGTTTGCAAATGCGATTGCGGAAAAGAATTGATCGTGACAGGGGAAAGTTTGCGAAAAATGCCCGAAGCCGGTCATCCAAAATCCTGCGGTTGTGCAATGTTAGTTGATTACACCGGTCAGAGGTTCGGCAGATTAACCGTGCTTCGCAAGGCGAAACGCAAAGGGTATTGGACTTGTCAATGTGATTGTGGCGGATTAAAGGATGTGCTTGGACGGTGTTTGCGTGATGGACTAACGAAATCATGCGGATGTCTTGACCGTGAATCCAGACAGCAAATCAATCAAGTATTTGCAGATACAAAAACTCAACCGTTTCTGCTTCGGGATGGAGGATATAAAAAACCTCAAAGGAATAACACTTCCGGTGTGCGAGGTGTTACTTATCATAAAGCAAGAAAGCAATGGGTAGCCACCATTACATTTCAGAGAACTGTTTATTTTCTAAAATCATCCAGTGATATTGAAAAGTGTATCGCTGCACGAAAAGAAGCAGAAGAAGCAGTATTTGGCAATTTCCTTGAATGGTATGAAGAAACCTACGGCAAGGATCACATGACCAAAAGCAAACAAGCGAAAGAGCAAAGAAAGCTCCGAGCTGAAAAGAAAAAACAGGAGGATGATGAAAATGTCTGATTTTGAAAAGATTACAACGATTGAAACGATTATGACGATGATGATTTCAGAGGAGGAAACTCGTCAATTTCTGATTCGCTATGAAGTTATTAAAATCGACCATGCGGCTGAATATCGTGCTGAATGCGAAGCCGCAGGAGAAACTTGTGAGGAAATTGATGAGGATGATGAGCTGAACGAGCCGGACTTCTTTCCGATTGCTACTATCACAATCCGTGAGCTGTCTGAATTTGATATGTGCAATCTGAGCGATGAACCCGAAGATAACAAGGAACTTGGCAAAGAAGTGTGCCGTCTATCCGGTTGGCTGATCATGAGCAGCCTTATGCAAGACTACGGCTACGATCCGCATATTCTCTGTGATGATTTTTCGGCTGATCTTGAATATGTTTGGTCTGCTCTGAATGACGAAACAATGAGTGCAGCATCTTTATTATCTGAGATCCTCAAGAATATATTCTATGTTGATACAATCAGAATCGCACCGGAATATGACAATGACGAATTCAAAGCGAACTATCTCGAAGGTTTGCTTGGTCATCTGATCATGATTATCAATGACACACTTGACGATGAAGTTGAACCGCAAGTTGTCCATAAGCGTTGTGCATACGATGAAGAAGATGATCACTATATTGATTTAATCTGTTTTTTCCCTGCGCCGCTTCCGTTCGATAATAGCAAACAGCAACAAATGACGGACTTAGCTTGCGGTCTGGTATCGAGAATCCGGAATGAAAAGTTTGAAAGAATGAGAAATCCGGATGCAGCACAAGAAAAGCCAGAAGTTGAAATTCATGTTGCTCCTGAGTTGTATCTGCGCTCTGCCGGTATGCGTGTCAGCGGAGTAGAGCCTTATCCGGAAAGTGCGAAGAATAAAGCCGAATGGGATTTGCTGGAAAATGCCGGTTGGTATGAATGCGGCAATACAAGGCTTCTTTACATGACACGCTTTGACTGCGAAACCGAAGATGATGAATGAATTACAGAAAAAAGCCGCCTGAAAAAAGGCGGCTTTTCGTTTACTTGCTTTCAAAGATACTTTATGAGAAAATCGCTTGCTCAAAATCAGACGCAGCTTTTTCTTTGAGCCTATTTGCTTCCTGATAGTATGTATTTGCTCCGTCCTTTGTGGAGTAATACTTTTCGATAATTGCTTTCTGTTCTTGAATGGACGGAACCGGAATGCGAATTGCACCGATCTCATCACTATTAAGATTATATTGTCCACCGCCTTGCCTACGCATTACGGCAATTTGTTCACGAACAATAGGAGTCATAAATAGAATATTGATATAATCCGGCAGTACTATCTCTGTGTCAAAGCGATAGCGTATTAAATAAGATGCATAGGTGTATATCCCATCACTATGAAAAACCGCAGATTTGCCTACTAAATCTTTACTTCCGTTTGTTCGTGTAATAAGAAAATCGCCATCACTCAATAGCCATTTAGTTGGTTCTTTATCTGAGATAGCATTATCTTTCGGGAGATATTTAAAATCAGAATATACAATTTCACCGTTTACGACATTTGACATTCGCAATACAGGTATCATTCCTTTTTTTTGATCGACAGATGCCTTGTCAGAAAGACCAAATAATGAATCAACTTGTAGTTCACTCATGCTATACATTTTGAATTTAAAACTATTATATATTGTTTCAAGTCGCCCTTCTTTGAGAATATATCCGACCTCCCATCTTCGAGTGTCAGAAAAAGGAACGATTTGCAAAATACTATCACCTGTTTCTTCAGCATCCGGCTTCATCGTGTAATCTGAAACCATTGACTGAATATCATTCAGCAGGCTGAAACTAAAGTTGTCGCCTTGTTTTTGAGCGTTTGTAGCTTGGAGAATATTAGCGTAGTATTCCGAGAGCAGTTTCTCTTGCTCTGATATTGATGGAAGTGGTATTTCAAAGTTTTTTATAAAATCATATCGCGCTCTCGTTTTCATTCCCTTCGGTTTTACAGAAGTAATATAATCCATAAAGAGATTACACCTTAATGCTAAGAACAAAAATTCTGGAATTATAACTCTTGTATCTAATATATAGGATGTGTAATCAGTAGATGCAAACACATCCCCCCATGTATTGATTGCAAAAGCGCCCTTTTCAAAATTGATGTTTGATACTATTAAATCGTTTAAGCAAGATTTTGCCATGTCATTTTTTATACTTCTATCCTTGAAGAATACTTGTCCATCAGAAAATCTTATTTTTGCTACAATGGCACTATCAGACGGAATGAATTCGGGCTTTATTCTTTCTTTTCGAGGAGTGATAATCTTTTCAAGTTTAACCAGTGGAAATGGGCTGGAAAGATTTCGGGCAAACAAAATCATATCAATATTCCAGTCACTAAACACACTATATTTTTTTGTAGTAAGAATCATAACTTTCTTACCTCTTTATCGTCAAGGCTACTATGATAAACACCTTGTGAATCTATTGCATAACAATATTCATTCACAACAGGAACCCAAAGACTATTAATTTTACTGTATGCCCTATATTCCTTCACCAAGTCAGGTAACTGATTTCCCTCAGATGCAGCGCCGGTTGTTGTGATTCCTGCATCGTCGATTTTTGCAATCGGAATGTCATAATCAAAGAGCTTTTTCAAGATAATCTTTGATTCTTCTTCAATGCGCTTCTGCAAGTCGCTCAGATTCTTCTCAGCGGCTTTCTTCGCATCTGTATTATCTTTTTGCTCTTGCTGAATTCGGATGATTTCAGCTTCAATAGACGAAGTATCTTCGCTGCGCTTCTTTGCTTGCTTCAATTTTGCACGAACTGTTTTCAGATCATCTTTCAGGTCTGCTGCATCCTTAATATGTTTGTCAATATCTGCTTCACAAGCATCCAGTTCGGACTGATAAGATTCTGTAACCTGCTGCAAGGCTGTTTTTTTACACGAAGCGTACTCTGCTTCCTCTTTTGACGTAAACTTACGCATGAAAACAAGACTCGGCTTTACTGTAGCACCGGCGGCGATAAATACATCCTGCGGAATTGAGCAAATAAGGATCAGCTTTGCTCTGCCCTCGAAATATTCTCGTACAGCGGCAAGATTCTTATTATTGAGAACGCCTTCCGGCAGAACCATACCCATTCGTCCGCCTTTTTTCAGCAAGCGCAGACAACGCTCCATAAAGAGAACTTCTGTGAGCGTACTTGTGCCGCCAAGATCATAGAGGGAAAGCAAAGTTTTGCCGATATGATCGTCAACTTGCTTCAAGGCTTCGTCATAGGCTTTTCCGTACTTTTCCCGATAGATTTTTTTCAGATCTTCGTCAGTAAAGCGATCAGCGTCTGAGATAGTCTGTTTCCGATCAACGTTTTGACCGAAGGGAGGATTTGTAAGAATCACATCGAACCGACCTTCAAATATTCCATTGACATTAAGCAGTCCGTCATGATGATGCACACCGCCGTGACCGTCACCGTGCATTATCATATTCATTTTGGAGGTTCGAGCCATACGAGGATTGGCATCAGTTCCGTATATACAGCTACGGGAAAGCTGATACATACGACTTCCCTCAATACTGGTATCCAGTTCGGTGTTTAATGCTTTCTGCATAGCTTCGATTTGTGTACTGATTTCTGCTTGTTTTTCTTCAGTTAGGCTATCAAAATCATCACCCTCAAGAATAGTACGCAGTTTTTCTTTCTGTTTTCTAATGTCGGATTCAATCTTTTCACGGACGTACTCAAAAGCCTTGATAAGAAATCCACCAGAGCCGCAAGTTGGATCGCAGATCACTTCACCCTCTTGCGGATCTAATATTTCAGTCATGAAATCAACGATTGTTCTTGGCGTAAAGAATTGTCCAAGTTCTCCGCGAAATGTTGTTCCGAGAAACTGCTCAAAAGCGATTCCCTTCACATCGTCCTGAGTATCTGAAAGATTATAGTTTTCTAACTTTTCCAGTATTTGAATAAAACTGTTCTCTCTGATCTTGATTTCATCGTTTGCTTCAAAAAGGTGATCATCCTTAAACTCTATTTTCGTTGTATCAAAAAGATTTTGCATATAAGGTTGATCTATTCCCTTCGCCTTTAATCCAGGGCGAACATTCTTCTCATAATTCTCTGCCTGTGCGGTATACTCAGCTTTTGTAAATACCTTCTCACCTTTTTGCTGACGTTCATATCTGATCTTCATAAATAGAAGTTTGCTGATCTCATCAAAAGCGGCTTCTGGAGAAAGTTTATCATTGTTCCGAATAATATTATGACAAGCCTGTAGAGTTTTCGTAAACTCCTCTCTGGTAAATGTCTTTGTCTGATTTTTAATCTGCGCAATCTTTTTGGCATCATCCACATCTTTTGCTGTTGGGATTGCAACGACTTCTTCTAATTTTTGCGGTAAGAAGGTTGGATCAACATTAAAGAATTTTGTTTCCTTTTCGTTGGTTGTGACGAAAAATTCAGCGTGCGCCCATGAAGCGTAATTAAAGCCCTGATAATAATCCTCTACACGAATCTTTATATTTTCAGCTTTACACTCGACAACAATAAAAGCAGCCTTTTGCTTCTCTTTGTCTTTTTTACTTTTCCAAATGACAATATCCGCGCGAGCGTTTCCGCAGCCACGATGGGAGCTTGTCACAGCCAATTCTTGTGCCATCTGTTCCAAAGAGTATCCGTAAACATTTACGAGTTTGCAGATGTATTGCTGTCTGACTTTTTCCTCTGGTTTGGCAATAAGCCATTTTTTTACTAACGGAGCGTATATCTTACCGTCTTTCTCTTGGTATTCCAGCAACATGATCTATAAATCAATCCTTTCATATTCAATGTAAGTCTGATTTTCTAAGGCATCATAAGTATGTGTATTATAGCACATTTTTCCGTGCAAGTCAATGATTGTTTTATCCATAAGTCAGATTGGAGATATAAAAAATGACCGCTCCGGAATCATCTGTTGCAGCAGATGCGGAGCAGTCATCATCAATTGACAAAACTATTATACCAGAAAATGAACCTTTTGTCAATCCTCATTTATTTCAGCAAGCACTTCTTCATGAAGTATTGCTATGTATGCATCAGTCGCACAATGTAATTCCTGCTGATCAGTAATGACTTCCAGTTCGTAGTCCTGATCGGACTGTTCGCCTTCGACAGACTTCGGAATTGCACGGAGTATTACGCGATCATCCTCCGAAGATTCCATGTCGATAGAATCAATATCCTCATTTGTTGGATACAGCACCGCATAGCTCTTGCCACTCTCCGTTTGGAAGATACGGTTGAGAACCAGCTCAACTTCGTTTTCGCCATCCAGCGCATAGCGCAGAATCATAGGTATCATCATTCTACCTCCATTTCAAACACCGAGATGTTTCTCAAACACTTGCATGACTTCTTCGGCGCGTTTGTCACCGATTCCTTTGATTGCTTTGATTTCTGTTTCAACTTCACGAAGGTCAATCGTTGGCTGATTCTCTGACAGCTTATTGGCATATCTCAGAAGAAATGCTTGCAGTTCCTCACGGGACATCCTCTTGATTGCCTTGTAAGTTTCACGGGATATTATTTCTTGTTCGCTCATTCGCTTTACCTCTCATTGAAGCTTTCTGTTTGATATTATACCATTTCCTAAATGTTCTGTCAAGCAATCGAACATACCTGACTGAAAAAGAAAAAAATCACTTGGACTGTTCCAACTCTGCTTTATATTTGTAGAAAGTTTTTCGGCTGATGCCAGCAGCCGCCGCGCATTGCGTATCATTCAATTCGCCGCCGAATGCACGAGAATGTTTTGCGATGAACGCCAGCGCAGGAGTTTTTTTCTTGACGGTCAAGGTTGCACCCTTCGGCGTGCCAATCTGTTTTCCATTTCGCCTTGCTGTTTCAATTCCTTCTGCTGTTCGCTGATGTAGATCATCGACTTCTTTCTGTGCTTGTCCGAATGCAAGTTCAATCTGACGAACGGCTAACCGTTTCAGATATGCATTCACTCCTTGCAGGATCAGGTCAACATCCTCACCGGTCAGCGGAACATCGTGTGACAGAGCTTGCTTATAAGTCGCCGTATTGATGTGCGGTTCTTTGAGAAACACCAACTCAACACCTTTGTCATAGAGCTGCATATACAGAGTGACACCTTCGGCGGCATTGCGGCTCATTCTGGATACGCTGTCAAACACAATCGTATCGCCAGACTGAACAAGACGGAGTATCTTGTCAAGCTCTGACCGTCCTTGAATCTTTGTACCTGTGTATCGCTCTTTATAAATGTGTGCATTGGGATAGGCGGCAAGAATATTTCGTTCTTGCCGCTGAATGTTTTGCTTCTTTGTCGAGATTCGGCAATAGCCGTATATCAGTTGCATTTGAAACCTCCTGTTCTCAATCGTGAAAAAGTAACGAGCGTTTTTCGTTCACGAATTTGGACTGAGTGAAAACGGGCAATATCGCAATCACTTATACACAATTTGGAATGACATTAAAAATACACAGAAAGAATACCTAACTGAAAAAGAAATAAGAATCTCTTGTGTCAGATGCCGCCGCCATTTGCATACTTCATACCGTTCGGAATGTATCTTGTTTCACGGCGTTCACGTTCTTCCGCAACAAGGTGCTGGACATAAGTGCCGCCAAAAACTTTTTCAGCCGTAGCGAGTGTGTCCGAGCTTTCGGCAAGAGCTTTCTGTTTCTGTTCGTAGTCGGCAGTTGCTTGGCGGAGCAATTCTTCCTGATTGGCAATCAGCTCATCCACTCTCCAATAGTTTTCCGAATTGATGGACGGATGATGCTTCAATGATTCGATTGCCTGTTCTCTTGTAAAGTATTTGGACTGCTTGCCTTCATACACCACTTGGATTTTTTCTTTCAGATCATAGAAGTTTTTCATATCGGTTTCTTCGGTGCGAAGTTTGCTCTCAGCCGCCGCCGCTTCTTTTTCCTTTTCAGCAAAGTCCGCGCGGAGCGTTTCAAGCGTTGCGCCTTCATTGATTCTCTTATTCAGCGCAAGGAGTGAATCAAGCTCTGCATCGTTTGTCCATGCGAATGGTTTCTGCTGATCACGGCGGCGCATCGGCAGACCACCCTTTGCAAAAGACACAGTATAGAATTGCATCACGCGCAGAACCGGCGCATTCGGCGCAGCTTGCTGTTTGGCTTCCTGAACTTTCTTTGCAAGCTGTTGTTCGTACCGAGCTTTATCATACAAACGATTCTTCAAAGCCTGTTCGCTGTAAAATTCACCAAGACTTTTCAAGCGGAAGAACGAGCCGCCGTGCTTGGGCTTAACTGAGATATACTTTCCGTCTTTGATTTCATAACCGATTTCTTTCAGACGTTTCAGCAGTTCGTCAAAGTCTTTGCTCTGCATGAGCAGTCGGTCTATATCATCACGCAACTGTTCACGCTGATTGGTGCGCGGACTGTATTCCTTTTCGATCTTCCGTATGTCCTCAACGTAGCAGTCCTTCGCTTCAAAACCGTTTTCTGTATCACGGTATGGAATTCCGATTTCATCAAGCCGTGCTTGCACGAATGCTTGCTTCTCCGGAATCGTATAGAAGAATGCCTTGTACGGCGAAGCCTTTTCTTTTTTTAGCTTTTCTGTTTCGTGCTTCATCATGACCATGTGTTCTTTGAGCTGACGGATATTTTCATCTCTGCGATCACTTTCTGTAACTACGATTGCCGCACGAAGTTTCTCTTGATATCGTTTCACATCCTGAGAATATTTGTAATCCTCAACGGTCAAATGCGAACGATGCACATTCTTATCTTCACGCACATAGCCGTGCTGATGCAGAATATGTTCCATTGCTTCGCGTTCAGATGCTTCCCACATGACAAGCTGATTCTCTTTCGGTGAACGAGGTTTGAATCCTTCTTCAATCAACGCTTGGCGCATAGACACACCTTTGGATAAACCATTCTTTCTTCCTTGCGTATAGAACGGAACAAAGTTGATATGTGCATGAGGACTTGCTTCGTCCATGTGCAATACCGCATTGAACACATGGAGATTCGGATTTCGTTCCTGAAATCCTTTTACATATTCGTCAAGCATCTGTTGTGCAATTTCTCCGCGCTGACTGCCGCACGGGGTTGTTTTCACATCACCGAATTGAACAACCACTTCATAGAACGCTTCTTCTCTTTTGCTATCAGCCATTTGCGAATAATAGTCTTTAATTCGTCTGCACGGTTGCTTTTGCTTTGCATTGTATTCCTGAACAGCTTTGTCGAAAAGCTGGTGATAGGCTTCATGAACATCCTGTTGTTTGTACTTCACATTCTGTTCAGTTCGTGCTGGATCAATGTTCGCCGCCAAGAACTTTCTGTTATTGTGGCGAAGATTCGCTCCATGTGGATCGCTTGCTTTTCCGAGCGTAAAACTGATGCTGTATGCATCCATTTTCAATCGTCCTCCTTTATTTTTCTTTTCAGCCGAGTGCGGTTTCCGCACTTTGCGTATCTATTCGTGCAGAATAGATACCGTTTACCCAATATCAGATATGCACGCACCAAAATGGTGTGGGCATATCTGAATTTTCGCTCTGCTCCAATCTTGGGCAAAGTCTGCGACCTTGACGGCTGAAACGCTGCACATATCTTTTTCGGGAAATCCGAAAAAACTTTTCTCCGAAAAGCAGTTTGCAGCGTTTTGTCTGCTCCGCAGATTGGGAATTCCCAAACCCTTTGCGTTACGTTTACGATTCTTTTTCACGTTCATCTTTTTTGCTCCTTACATTTTTTCTGATATCGGAATAATAGTCTTTTGGCTCAATCGTTCTGAATGTTGCAATATAAAAGAGCAACACTTTGATCAGAGGACAGGCTTCCTTTTCATAGAGGATGACTGCCGCACAGTCATCCTCGTTCTTGTTTTTCTGTTTCCTTGTAAATCGCATGATTGTGTCCCGCATTTCAATCATTTCTTTTGTCACTTCGCTTTTATCGTCAATGCTAATCATCAGTTCGATCGTTTCCATCAACTGATTGAATTGTTCGATTGACAGATACAGATGATACGGTTTATCATCCGATTTTATCATATTCCCAGCCATAATCACATTCTCCTCATTACATTTCTATATTCATTTTTCTGTTTCATTACTTCCGGTTCTTGTTTCTGCTCAGGTTGCTGTTCCGTTTGTACTTCCAGCTTCGCATCTGGATTGACCGACTTGAACACAAGCAGTTCGTTCCAATCTTTGAAGCCTTGTGCATCCAGTTTCTCTTTGACGCTGTCCGAACGAACAAAACCGTTTTCTTTTTCAAAACGGCGACCGGCATCATCGTTATCGACACAAGACACAACATCAATACCTTGTGCTTGCAACTGTTTCGGAATTGTCGGCTTCAATCCTGCCATTGAAACCAACACACATCCGGTCAGTTTTCTTTTGCTTGCTTCATCGTCACAGCAAAACTTATAGAAGCTCATCAAGTCAATCGCACTCTCAAAAATAAAAGCGTGTCGGATTTTTCTGTCACTTGCAGGAACAGGCGTGAACATGAATGCGCTGTCACCGGTTCCTGATGCAACGCCTTTGTATCGCTTGAACGAATTAAGTCCTTGCAATTCACCGCCAATGATTTTTCCGTCTGCATCCTTATGAACGAACACCGCATTTGCATTGCGATATGTTTTCGTTTCGCCGGTTGCACTTGTTGCTGTTATCATTTTCTCTGACTGATACAGCAATCCAGCGTGTACCAGTTCCTCGATTATTTCCGATGGAATTTTTCGTGTATGACACATATATCCAAAAAGCTGACGCATATTTTTGGACTGCTCCGGCATCTGCAAATCCTTTTTTGTCGGCAGCGGATGTGCAGGCTTTGGCGGCGAAGTGTACTGCGGTTTAAATTCGCCTTTATATTCAGATGAACGAAGCGTTGAGATATCCTGCCCCGTCAGTTCAAAGACCGCTTGCTTGAAATCTTTGCCAAGAACTTTCACAAGGCAGTCGATTGAACTGTTGCCGCCGAGTGAACTTTTTCCATTCGTATTATGATAGAACGTGTTCCATAATCCTTTGTCCGGATTGATCATCAATCCGAATTCCTGCACACGATATTCAGAGCCGAATCGCTTGACTGTGAAGCCGCTGCTCTGAAAGTATTCCACCAAATTTGCCTTGCGAGCTTGCTCTGATAGTTGTCTGAATTCTTCGTGATTCATTGTAAACCTCCTGCTGAAAGAAGAATGCCCTCACAAATGCGAGGGCATTTCCTCTTACGGTAATTACATTGTCGGATAAGAAGGCGGCGTATATCTGTCTCCGTTGGTATTCGTATCTTGATCATCGTCATGATCGGTTTGTGCGTTGCCTTCTTGTTCTGTGATTTGCTCAATCGGTTCTTCATCCGGATCGAGAATGACGGCTTCCATTTCGGTGATGCCGAGCAGACGAGCTTCGACTTCATCCAAATCTTTCTGCGCTTTGAGTAAATCTTCCTCATGTGGGAACGGTTCTGCCAATCGTTCTTCTGCTTGTTGTTTGTCAATGGTCAGCTTTTCAATTTTGAATTCGCACTTCTCATTCTCTGCCGGAATGACATTGCCAAACAGATTCATGAGCCGCTGTGCGTTGTCACTGTGTTCGCCAATCTCTGCCGCTTGTCTGTAAGCCACAGGGCTTTCACCATTGACAACAAACGCAAACTTCTGCTGTGAACCGTCCATCTGAACTTCCACATTGAAGTCGCCAATCTTGAATGCCGGAGCATCGTCAAACGGATTCTTTTGTTTCTGATGCAGAACCTTCATCAGATAATCGTTAATGTCCTCACGCTTGGTAAGTGTCTGACCTTTTGCTGTAACGAGTGTCAGACTGGATACCTTGCCTTCTTCATTCCTCATGCTGTCAACCTTTGCAATGTCCTTTGTGATACCCTCAATGCGTGTGCGGAGCAATTCGATTTGTTCCGGAATTTCTTCCACCTTTGCACGAAGCTCACCAGTTTCGCGCTGATATTCTGCTTTGGCAAATTGCAGCTCAGTCACTTTCATGCCGAGTTCGATTCGCAATTTGAAATCAGGATTGCCTTCTGCCTGTGCTTGCATTTCTCCGAACGTCAAAACCTTATCGTCACAATCTTCCATGACACGAACAGGATTCTCATCGTCATAAAGCTGCGCGATATATCTTGCTTTGTCGGTGACAACCTGATACAGATAACTGTCCATTGTGCCTTCGGTGATGTAGTTGAAAATCTGAACCTCATCGAAAGTGTTGCCTTGCCGCAGGATTCTACCTTCGCGCTGTTCAAAGTCGCTTGGTTTCCACGGGATATCGACGTGATGAACTGCCGCAAGACGTTCCTGAACATTTGCGCCCGTTCCGAGTGTACTTGTGGATGCAAGAACGATTCTGTACTTGCCGCTGTTAATGTCACGGAAAATATCTTCGCGGTTTTTCGCATCGGACTTCGGTGCAAAGATGATTTCTTCTTTCGGAATACCCTTTGCTATGAGCTGTTCCCGAATGTAAGCGTACACAGAGAAGTTTCCTTTGTCGCCGTTGACCGCAACATCCGAGAAGATAATCTGTGCGCCTTTTTGTTCTGTTGTTTCTTTGTAGACTTCCAGAGCCTTTTCAATACAGGCATCGACTTTGCTGTTCTTGGAATCAACGAAGTCCTCCGGAACTTCCATGCCGTGCTTTCGCATGAGAGCCGCGACTGCTTCATTACAAAGACCGGTAATTCTGGATTCACTTGTGACCACCAGCATATTGTCTTGACTTGGATCAATATTACCCTCAGAGATGATACGGGCGCGATCAACAAGTGAGCGGATGTATTTTTCCTGTTCAGGAGATGCAGGGACTGAAACGATTTGCGGCTTGCCGGTTTTGAGTTTCGGACGAGGAAGATCAAGTTTCTTTGCCGATTGAATGTCAGCAAATTCTTTATACATCATCATCACTTCGGGAAGATTTGCAAACTTGGCAAATGCTGTTTTCAACTTCAGCTCACCGGTTGCAGTTTGCTTATACTGTGTTGTTACTTTACCGAATGTTGCCGCCCAATCATCGAACATTGCAACATTTGCATCTGCCAGCAAGTCAGGACGGAGATACCGTGTCATAACGTACAGTTCTGTCATGCTGTTCGATACCGGAGTGCCGGTACAGAAAAGTAAATGACCTTGATCGTACTGTTCATGGAAATAGTCGCATTTCATTTGCATATCCTGCGCTCTGCCGGATGCATTGACCGACACGCCAGATACATTGCCCATTTTTGTTTGGACGAAGCCATTTTTATAATTATGCGCTTCATCGACCACGAGATAATCGAAGCCGAGCTGTTCAAAGTTCAGCAGAATATCCTTGCCGCGCTGTTTGGTTTTCGGATTCATGACTTCATCCAAACGGCGAGCCAGCTTTTTCTTTGCAGCTTCAATCTGTTTTGTGGATGCATCTTTGCGGTTGCCATTTTCGGCACGAACTTCGCTGAGAGTATCTTCCAGATCAGAAAGCTGTTTTTGCAGATATTGCTGTTGGAATTCTTTTGACATCGGCATCTTTTCAAACTGTTCAACGGAAACGATAACCGCATCGTAGTCGCCTGTTGCGACACGAGCTGCAAAGAGATCACGCTTTTCTTCGGAGGAAAGGTCAGTCGGTGACATGGTCAGGAGCTTTGCATCCGGATAGAGCTTTCTCCATTCACGTTCCGTCTGTTCCACCAGAGCCTTTGGCACGACCACGCAAGCCTTGTTGATCAGTCCGAGTTGTTTCTTCTTCATGACTGCCGACTGGAACACAGCAGACTTTCCTGCGCCGACAACGTGTGCCGCCAGCGTATTGCCGCCGTACACTGCACGGGCGATACAGTTCTTTTGGTGCGGACGCAGTTCAAAGTCAGCAGATTGTCCCTCAAATGTCAGATGTGAACCGTCATACTTGCGACCGACCAACGAATTGAATAGATCATTGTATCTGCGCTCATATTTTGCTTTCCGTTCCGGAGATTCAAATATCCATTTCTCAAAGGCTTCTTCAATCAGTTTTGCTTTTTCCATTGCCTTTTTGGTTTCAACCGGATCGGTGCGCGTTGTTGTTTTGCTGGGATCTTTGGGCGAAGGTACTGTTTTCGTCACCTTGACCGGACGCTGATTCAGGAGCTTCTGTGCAATCTCATACATTGTCAGGGCTTCTGTACCGTAGGTTGTCGATTCCTTGACGTTTATGTCTTTTCGGCTTCCTGCTTGCATAATGTCAAATTCGCCGGTGACAGAGGAATGTAATACCTCGCACCGTGCATCGTTCCATGATCTTCCGGCAAGCTGACACAGGAATCGTGAATAATCCTCTGCGTCAATCCACGGGCATCCCATACGGACTGTGATTTCCTCTGCGTGAATATCCTCCGGAACGATTTCCATGAGGGCATCCACATTCCGCTGGAAAGCAGGATCGGTTGCTGCTCTGGTTTGAGCATCTGCCAATTTCATACGAACATTTCCTGAAAGATAGTCTGCACGTTCCACAATGCCGGAGAATGCTCTGTCCGGCACTTCTTTGCGCGGATCAATGAACACCATACCCTTTTCAAGCAATTCCTGCTGAATTTGTTGTGTTAATGCAGGGAATTCCATATCCGGATACTGTGCTTGCAGGAGAGTTGCCATATACGGGATATTCGGTTTGCCACGTTTGTCAAGCGAAACCTGATAGGCTTCTTCCAGCGTATCGACCGCTGTAATCTCAATGACCGGATTTACCGTGCGCTTCTCGAAGATCTCCGCTTTGGAATATGTTCTGCTTTCATCGTCATAATCTTCCAGCGATCTTAAAAGCGAGAAGTCTGCATCTGCGCCGAATGCCTTTTTGACTGCATCTGAATTAAGTTGACCATACTTTGATGTGAATTCATCGTACTGCTGATTCAGAGCTTGACGCAGCGGCACAAGCGTTTCATCGTGGACTGCCGTCTTTTGCTTGTCAATCAACTGTCTTGTCAAAGTGCGAAGTTCAATCAAGCGTTTCAGTCTGTCCTGATCCGCTGCTGAACCGGTAACTTCGCGCATCGTTTTGCCTTCGTTATAGTAGAGCTTTCCTTCCTTTTCCTGATAGGTGTACTCTTTGCCCCACGGCTGAATGTATCCGCGCCGTTCCTGCGCCGCCTTTTCACGCTTTGTCACCGTGATTTTTGCTTTGAGCTGTCTAACCGCATCATTGAGTTGCGTTTTCAGGTCTGCGCCCTCAATCGGATCACAGGTCAGTCTGTCAAAATGTGATGTTTTCCGCATTGTGCCGAGCATCATCTGCGGATTCTGCACGAAGTAGGAGTTGATTCGCATATTCGGATCATCCTCAGAAATCTGAGCCACATAACACCAATCAGGTTTCGGAGCATCCGGCGAAAGCGGTTCCTGCCGCTTTTGCAGGAATATAATGTCAGAGGTTACGCCTGTTCCTGCATCCGCAAATGCGGTATTGGGCAGTCGAATCGCCCCGATCAATTCTGCTTTTTCAGCGAGGTACTCACGGACTTTGGAATTCTTTTTGTCCAGTGTTCCCGATGAAGTCACGAAAGCAACCACACCGCCAGCGGCGACCTTATCCAGAGCTTTCCGGAAAAATGCGTCATGAATGAGCCAATCCTTTGTGTAATCCGGATCGTTCATTTTGTAGTCGCCAAACGGTACATTGCCAATTACAAGGTCAAAGCTGTTATCTTCCTGACCGCTTCTTTCAAATGCGCTGTGCATAATGGTTACTTTTTTATTGTCTGCATTCAGACGAGCCGCAATCTGTGCCGTGATATCGTCCAGTTCAACGCCGACCACACCGGCATTGCCGATGCTGTGCGGCATACGAGTGATAAAGTTTCCTGTTCCGCAAGCCGGTTCCAATACACGGGAATCTGACGAAAGCCCCATGCTTCGGACTGCCTGATACATTGCATCAATGACGATTTGCGGAGTATAGTGAGCATCTGTTGTGCTTGCTTTGGCAGATTCGTATTCTTCCTGTGTCAGCAAGTTCTGGAGCTGTTCACGCATTCCTTTATAGCGACCGGAATTTGCATCAAACAGTTGTTGCAAGCCGCCCCATCCAGAGTATTTACGCAGACGTTCATCAGAGTTTTCTTTGCAGTTCCATTGATTTCGTTTTTTGTCATACAACGGCTGACCGTTTGCTTCGCACCGTGCCAGACGATGCAGTTCACGGATTGCTTCGATGTTCTCCCGTGCCTTTTGCATTGGTGAAGCCGCATAGACGATTTCGGGCAGATGTTCCGGAACAGGCGGCAGTTCGGATTTTCCTTTGCTTTCAACGGAATAATTGCGACCGCCGGCTGCACTTACAGTTCCATACCGCCGCTTTGAAGTATTTGCAAAGTCCTCCAGAATCTTTTTGCACGTTTCGGGCTGGATCAGGTCACTGTCATCCCAATAGTAATGGTCACCAAGAAGCCGTTCTGAGCTGTCCGCATACTTTTCATAGATTCCAACTTGATTGCCCTGCATAAATCGAAGATTCAGCTCACCAAGACCGTATTCTTCCGAAAATGCGTTCAGTTCCTTGCGGATATGTGCGCATTCGTCAGTAATTGCCGGTTCGGTTGTTTCTTCTATCTTTGCAGGAGCTTCTTCCGTATCCGGCACGATTTCGACTTCCTGACCGAGCTTGTCATGGAAACGTGTCAGTATTCTGTCAGCATACTGTGCGTTTTTGAGGTTTTGCAGGAATGTTTCTTCCAATGATGCTTGCAGTTTCGTGTCTACATGACCGTTTTCGTCAGCAACTTCTACATAATAAGTGCCATACGGCGGTACACCGTCCTGCTGGAACGAGAATACATGAGCAGTCTTTTCATCGTGATCGAGCATGAATGTAATGTCCGGATCACGCATCAAGTCGCCCTCTTGAATGTAGTACGTCATGAACGAATACAGATCATCACCAATCATTTCAACGGATAACGGCTCGTAGCCAGTATCCGGATCGGCTTCATAGTGTTCGTGCGTGTGTTCTCCGCTTATCATCTGCGGATACATTTCAGAGAGTAGTTTGTAGAGTTCTTCCGGTCTGGTCAGCCGACCGCGCCGTTTTGCCGGTTCGTCCGGTATGGGCTTCTCACTTCTGGATACTTCGCTTTCCTGTGTCGGAACAGCACGCTCATGAAATTCATCAGACTTGACACTTGTGTCAACTTTTTGGAAATCGCCGCTGTTGATGAAGTCTTTTGCAACAAAGGAAACGCGAGAAACCAGTCTTGGCGCATTTTCCAGAGTTGTATCTTTCAGCGTGATGAAGCTGTCCATATCAATGCTTTCGACTTCATATTCCTTGTCTTTGTAAATAAGATGATCTCCTACAGCAAGCTCAGGTTCGGTATGTTCGGGAGTGATACTCTGTTCCGTATCAGATTCAGACAGCGACTTTTCTTGGTCTGGATACTTGACATTATTCAGAGAATATGCTATACTATTGTCATAGCAGATAAATGAAATCGCCTTGGGATACCATTTCCCGTTGGAAAGATTCATTTCATCTGCTTTTTTCATATCTACTGCTAATACTCTGCCGTCAGTGAATGCTTTGTCTAAGAAACTCTGTAGATTATCTCTACCATAAGTGCTGCGAATCGCATTCACTTCACAAGTGGCAGAGTCTTTTGAAAGATCAACCGGAATCATAATATTCCGACCTTGATCGTCTTGGATTTCCGTAATAATCAGCAATGAATTTTCATGTCCGCCTTGCAAAACCATAATTGGATTACGAATATTCTGAAGCGCATCCAGTATTTGCTGTTCAGTTAATCCGTGTCCTGTTTTGCCGGTCAATCTACCGTTTTCGTCACGGATTTCCGGACGCATAGCTTTGTCAATCACGCTTTTGGTAATTGTGAGATTCAGTTTACCGTTTGCACCGCAGATTGTCATTACATTTGGTGTCGCACCAACTACAAGCGGTCTGCTTGCAACGGCTTGATCGCCGGACAAGAGTGCATGAAATTCATTGATAAATTCTGTATGTTCGACAGAGTTTTGTTTCTGTTTATCCGATTCTTCTTGTGAGAGAATCGGATTTTTTGTTTGATGCCTAGCATTCAGTTCGTCAATCTGACGCGCTGCTTCTGCTTTTATAACAGTGAGAGGTGTATCTCCGGCTTCTGCCACTAATGAGGATTTCCAGTTGCCGATGAAAGAGCGTCCTGCGGTTCCGGCATCTTCAAAGGGTGTTCCGTCCTCATTCACTCGATTCATCGAAATCATAAAATCACCATTGATATTTGCTACTTTGTAGGTTATTCCCTGCAAGCCCACAATGTCACCAACGGCGAGATTTTCGACCATTTTCTGATTCGTTTCACGCACAAAGGTAATGAGGTTCGACAGCGGTTTTCCATCCTCTGTAATCGGCGGCTGGTCATCTTCTGTCTGCATCAGATTATCGGATTTTTTCAGTTCTTCCACTACATGATATTTGTTATCAGCTATAATCGCAAACGCCATTTCTGCCTGTTCCGTATTACCGAGAACATCAGTCAGAGCTTGCTTGATCGGCGCATAGTCCGCATTTTCCCAATTCGGTGTCAGCTCTTTGTCAAAGACGGAAATCAGATTGCGCATCTGCTCGTCTGTCATATCAGGAAATGCTTCGTGCAGATCGTCACGCGCCCACCAGAACGCGAGATCGTTGAATTCATCATGAATATGGTCAAGAAATGCCTGTCCGATTTCTTCAAACGATACTGTACGCTCCGTGCCATTAAAATAGCAGTTGAATCCGGTATCCGTTCTGACGGTTTCCAGCGTGTACCGTTCACTTTCCGGATGATAGAATGTTCTGTCTGAGATAATTCCGTCCTCAAAACAGAATTCGATCCGTTCCGATGCGTTGTGAGCAAGCAGACCGAGAGCCAGCTCATGACGAATATCCTCACCTTCATGGAAACGGCGAGCAAGATCATACAGAGCTGTTGCGCTCAGATGATAGCCGAACGAGCCTTTTTCACTTGGCTGATGCTTGTCGAGATAGCCGCGATCATAAAGCGGATATGCCATATCCTCCCATTCATCCGATGAAAGCGTGCGGTCAGCGAGAAATCTTGCAAGGTCTGCGTTCTGGAAACTGATTGTATCGGAATCGGGTTCAGCCGTATCGCTTTCAGCTTCTACCGAAGGACTGTTTTTCAATGCTTCTGCGATATAACCACGAATTTCCGCTGCCTGTATCGGTGAATACTTGGATGCATGATACCGGTCAAAGAATGCCTGGGCACTGATCGTTATGCCCTCATTGTCATTAAACACCATACCAGCGATTTCATAGCTGTCCATTTGCCGGTTTGTATCCCTATTAAGATAACGCTTTTTCAGGGCATCCACCGTCAGCGGTTCTGTAAGCTCTGCCGCTTCTTTCTGTTCATTGTTCGGGAAATCCTCTGTATGGAAGATGATTGCATTTTCATATTTGGAAATAAGCTGATCCGCAGGAAGTTTCTCCGCCAGAATAGTTGCAAGCTGTGTTGTGCTTGCTGATTCCATGATTGCCAATAGTTTTTCCGCATCCGGCTTTGCATTCCATTTCTCAGTGAATTCAGCACGGACTGATTGTGCCTGTTCGCTGATACGAGCTTTGTCGGTATCAGAAAGATTTTCGTCCAGTCTATCAATCACGCCCTCAACAGAAATATGCGCAACGATTGGATAATCGTTTGTCTCAGGATCGGTGCGAGATACATCATATGCAGTTACACCATTGCCGAACATTCCAAAATGGATGGTACTAATTTCAGGCGGATTATCAGAGGTAGAAAGCACTTCTTCTGTATTGTGTTCAACATCTACTCTCAAATCTTCTGAATCATTCGCATATTCCTCTATATCAGCCTGAAAAGCCGCACGATCTACCGGATTATAGATGTTGTATGTTTCGATAACCGGATAATCTCTATCGGGTGAAATTGCTTCTGAAACTGCGATACCGTGACCGCGATAGGTGTATGTGCAGGAACGGGACTGACTGCTGAAATTGTCTTTTCGTTCGTGTCCGTTGCTGTCTATGCCGCCTTCATACTGCGAATAAGAATCCGTCAGAGTGAAACTCTTAACGGTTGCAAAGTCAATCGTCATATCGGTTGTAGGAATCTGGAATTTCAAATCGACTTCCTGTTCAGGCATGAAGTCAGATCCGAATCGTTCTGTCAGATAATCAACGGAAGAAGCGTTCAGATAGCAACCGTTCTCCTGCGCTGTCTGAATGACTTTCTGAATATCGGCAAGCACTGCTTTTTCAGAAAGTCGAGCATACCAGATATCAAATCCCCACATATTTGTTGAACCTGTATCGACAAATGAATCTGTCCGTGCTGCCACCTTAATTGCATTAAAGCCGTCTGGATTACCGGTAAAGGAAATGTCAATCAGGTCAGACTTGTTTGCAAGAAATTCCGGCATTTCTGAATACCCGACTATATCTACATAATACGGCGTTTGAATGTTATCTTCTGTCACTACTACCACATCACTCACGCTCAGGGAATGTCCTTTGAAATCCGCAGGATGATTCGCATTGAATATGCGATAAAGCTGTTCCAGCTTCACATCAACGGAATCGCCCCCAATCTCATTCATATCGCCGGAGTAGACAAGGTCATAATCTTCATGTGTCAGATGTGCGTATTTGTTCGATTCCAAGCCCTCAAAGCGATGATAATGATGTTCTTCACCGCTTTTCAGTTGATAAATAGCGTATGTATAATTCGATTCCTGTTTTTGTTCTTCTCGTTCATCGAGCCATTCTTCAAATGCCGCTTCTGCTGAATGTCTGCTTCCGAAGTTCGACCAGTCTGCCGATACAGGTCTGATACTGCCGTCACCAAACTGTGTTTCAATGTCATAGTAACCTTCCTGATTTTCGCTGATCCAATAGAATTTTCCGTCAACCTTTGTACTATAACTTGATACTCTGCCGTTTTCATCTTCTGTTTCAAGCACCGGCGACCATATAGAATCACTATCTGATTGACTTTCTACATCCAGATATTCATTTCGTTCCAACAGTCCGCGAATTTCAGACGCAACTTCTGTCCATTTGTAGGAATACTCACGCTGATGATCAGCCGTTGTAATCTGCATACCTTTGCTGTTATAAGAAACATCCGGTTCGTCAGGTCCAGAATGACCGCCAATACCGTATTCGTTTTTCAGAAATACAGCAAGTTCCGCATCATTCGGTTCGTTTTCGGCTATATAAGCGGCAATTCGCTGCTTTCCACTTTCAAATCCTGAACCGATGCCAAGCTCACTACGCAAAAGCGGAATTCTTTCTGCCGCAGCACGTTCCTGTGCTTTTTTCGCACGAAATTCTTCCAACGCTTCTGCGGTAAACTCAATGTGATCTGCATCAGCAGATTGGAAGAATTCAAGGCTTTCCTGCAATTCTTCTCTTTGTTCCTGAGAAAGTTCAGGGCGTGACAATCTTTTTTGGAGCATAGAAATCGTTTTGTCAAGCTCATGTTGACGAATCGAAAGACTTTCCGCGATTTCTTCCGCAGATAGTCCTTGCGCCTGTTTTTCTTCTGTAAAGGTTCGCTTTGGAGCTGCTTCCGGCTCAGAGTTGACACTTGTGTCAACTTTTTCTGTTTCAGCTTCCGCTTGTATATCAGAGTCATGTAAAACCCTATTGACAATCGCAGAAGATTGGTGTATAATAGTATTAGAGTCAAGCGAATTCAACGCCTGCGGCAATTGGAGCCTCAGAGACGAGAATATTGCTTGGCTTTTATTTTTATCCCAATATAGAATCCGACCAGAATTTGCTGCCCGTTCAATCATGTTTTCAAAGCCATGATCCTTTCCGTATATGCTTGTCGCATAATTGGAATCAACCATTTGCAGCTGATACATACCTTTACCATTGGGCGTGATGCTCACAACAATTGGTGCTTGGTCATTATCGTACATATCAAGTACACAAATAATGGAATTGGGATTATGAGGAGAAAGCGAATCGAAAATAATAGCCGGTTCTGCAAGCTGTTCTGGTACAGCTTCAATTTGCGAAACTGTTAAACCATGATAATGTGGATTATCGGGGCTTTTCGGCGTTAAAGCATCTCGTAAATGTTTTTGTGAATACAGCATTGGGAGTTGAGTACAGCCAACTGACAGCAAGATATCAGGTGTATCACTCAGTTTAATCGAATCATATTCACTGAGTTGACCATTCAATGACATTCTTATCTGCTCATCCAAACTTTTTTCCTGCTCAGAGTTGACACTTGTGTCAACTTTTTCTGTTTCAGCTTCTGCTTCATCGAACAGCGTGTGACCGGTTCTGAAAGAAAGAAACTCCTGAAACTGCTCAGACTGCTCCAGTTCAGCAAGACCGGACTGCAAGACCGCTTCTGTGAACCGTGCGCCCTTATCCAGAGCAAAAACCTGTTCCCGAAGCTCTACGCGCTTACCGTCCTTAATCATCAGATCATAGGCTCTGCCGTCACCATGATACCCCTTGTTCTTCATCACGAATACAGAAAGGCTTTCCAGATGATGCTTTTTGGAAAAATCAGCAAGGATCTCCGCTCTGCGTTCTGAGGTGATCGGCTTCTCCTGTTCGGTTGACGGTTCTTCTGTTTGTGCAAAAATCTGCGAAATTTTATCGTTTACGGCGTTGTCACTGCGAGATGTATTACGTCCCTCATCGTTGCGCTGTCCGTGTAAAATTCCCTCGTCAGTTCCCATTCCAGAATCTTCTCGTGAGGACGTGGATTCGCTTTCTGGTATTGATCGTCCAGCCGATTCCGATACTCCCATGCTCTCTTGTCCACCGACCGTGCTACCGTCAGGTAATTGTGCTGGAATCGCATCCACTCGACTTTGTCCGGATGATTCTCCTCCATCCAGTCCATCCATTTCAGACCGTAGCTCCCGATCGGTTCGTCCTTCATTGACGGTTCTTCCGTTTCCGTCCTCATTTCGTAAGTTCCGATTGTCGGATTCACCTGATACCAGAACGTCACGCTCCCGATCTGACGGCTTTTCAGCAAGGGCAGAAACCGTGTGTCGATCTTCCCATCCGCTTCCTGTGTCACTTCCCAGCCCAGCACTCCGTCCTTCCGCATTGCTTTGGACTGCGTCAGAAAATTGTGAAGAAGTTCCTTCGGTACTTCCGGCAGTTCGCTGTCCGTAACCTTCTCCATTTCCTCTGCTGTTAGATTCTGAAATTCCTCGTACTTCATTCTGTAAGCTCCTTTCTGCTTGTATTTCGGCTCTGCGTTGATTCATCACTTGTTCGACCTGATTCAGCACGTTTCGTGCAGACACCGCAGCCATTGTGATAAATCCGAGCCGTTGTGCATCGTCCATCCGCGACATTGCGGACTGATCAACCTGAATTGCAAATGAAATATTGCCGCCGACTTCCAACCGTCCTGCGATCATTGCCGACACAGCACTCCGGAACGAAAACTTGAATGTCGAACGGTCTATCTCCGTTCCAAGACGCTGTATTGCATAATCCACAGCTTCATCCGTGACAACCGTGTCCGTCAGAGCATTCAGTATATTTCTGTCTGCCGCAAGTCCCAATTTCTCACGCACGGCGATTTCAGCGGATTGTGACATTTCCCATTGCGGCGGCAGTTTTGTCTGATTAACGCATTGCGAGAAATCGTAAAGCTCTGCAACTGCGCCATTGGAATCACGAAACCGAAGTCCGCTGCTGTCCAGCGCAATCGAATATCCTGCGCGTTCCCATTGCGTCTGTGTGCCGATAAAACGGCTTTCCGGTCTTTGTGCGAAGAATTCCAGCGTTACCGAGGGCGAATGTTTGAACAACCGTCCATGAAACCGCAGATATTCTTCAAAGCCTTTGCTGTTATCAGCCATTTCGTGCAGTTTCTCTGCACCGGCTTGACTGATTCCGCCGATTGATGTGACATTGTCTGCCATTTGACTGTTTCCTCCTTTTGGTGAACTTTATGCGGAATTATCAGAATTTTCCTTGTTCTTCACCTCATTTCATGAAATCCAAGAAGTATTACCTAGCTGAAAAGAAAAGCCGCCGCCTGAACCACACCGCGCCGTTTGCACCGCAATGCATAGCTGATGTGAATTGTTGCTGTTGAAAGATTGACTGCGCTTTTCTGTTCTGAAATTTCTGAAAAAAAGAAATTCAAAAAATCTTTGAACCCCTAGTATATTATATACTCTGAGTATAATCGTTCTCTCTCTTTTTTTCAGTTAAGTAGAATCTTTGGGTACTCTACATGACACGCATATTTCGGACTACCCCTTCCCTTACTAAATTTGATATTTTCCACTTGACAAATCCTCTCGTTTCTGCTATACTTTAATTGAGCTAAGGCTTTGTTTAACGGCAAGCCTTTGGTGCGGTTGTATTGACGGTACAGCCGCACTACTTTTTTTGTAATTCTTCCTTTCACATAGCGTACAATCTGATACACGTTGTCGATGAACACGCGCTTATCGGTTACAGACTTTCTGCGAATGCGCGTGATGAAATGTCCCTTAACCAGTTCGTTGACCGTCTGGATCACGCTCTCACGTTTCATGCCGGTCTGCTCTGCAATGTCGTTGTAGCTGTTCCAGCACAGTCCGAGTTTCGGGCTGTACGCCTTGCACATGAACAAGTAAATGAACATCTGCCGCGGTACGAGCTGACCGAACACCTTGCGTTCTACAAAGAAATAGCCGTCATGGAGCGATTGCTTCGTGACGGCATACTTATATGTACCGAGCTTTGCGGCTCTCTTTGCGCGTTCCAGCGGCTCTGCAAGCCCTTTCTCATACAGTCTGTCCATAATTCTTGAAACCGTTGTCGGTGACTTTATGCCGCAATGCTGACCGATTGTCGTTTGCTTGACGCTGATAACAGACGCATCGGTCATTGTAGTTGCTGATGCAGGAAGGCTGCACAGATAAGCGTACACGCTCATTTCCTGCGCATCCAGTCCCAATGCGAATATCTGATTGCTGAGTTTGAACAGGCTCACTATGTAGCCCTCCCTTCTATAAATTTCAAAAAGTGTATTGACATTGCGTACACATTGTGATACAATATAGATACAGAACACGAAAGGATGGTGCTTTATATGCCAAAGAACG
>JAZQOZ010000026.1:0-13729 GCA_045628085.1 Oscillospiraceae bacterium
TACATGATCTGCGGCATTCTCATGTGTCACTTTTATTTGAGTTGGGCTTCTCGGTACTGGCAATCGCGCAGCGGCTCGGTCACGAAAGCATTGACATTACTTATCGGTATGCGCATCTGTTCCCAAGCGTACAAAAGGAAATGGCAGAAAGCCTTAATAAGCTCCGAAAGAAGGAAGAAGCGAAAGATGTCACAGAAGAAACTTGATGCACATGGGCGGTTTCGTTCAGTGAGCGCGAGTTTTCGCGTATCTCCGGAAGAAAATGATCTGCTGAACCGGCTGGTCGCACTTTCCGGTCTGACGAAAAGAGAATACATCGCCAGACGGCTGCTGAACCGTGACATTATTGTGCAGGGCAATCCGAAAGTCTACAAAGCACTCAAAAATCAGCTTGCAGAGGTATTAGAAGAGCTGCGTCGCATTGAAAGCGGCGGAACTGTCAATGACGAACTGCTTGCACTGATCGCACAAATTGCAGAAATCATGAAAGGAATGAAGGTGGATAGCGAATGGACGAGCACAAAAAAATGACCGCTCCGGAATCATCTGTTGCAGCAGATGCGGAGCAGTCATCATCAATTGACAAAACTATTATACCAGAAAATGAGCAGGAATGCAAGATGTCGGACGAAAGTTTTTCAGAAATGCAGTTGGATATACTGCGGATGCTCGATCCGTCTTTTCTCGCAACGATTTCGATGCAGGAACTCTACGAACGCATTTTCCAACGAAAGCCGCCGATCATCGACGGGCTGCTCTATACCGGCACCTATCTGTTTGTTGGTGCGCCAAAGCTCGGCAAAAGTTTTTTCATGTCGCAGCTCGCCTACCATGTCAGCACGGGTACTCCCTTATGGGAGTATCCGGTGCGGCGCGGAACAGTTTTGTATCTTGCGCTGGAAGATGACTACCGGCGATTGCAGGAACGATTATACCGAATGTTTGGAACAGCAGAATCCGACCGACTGTTCTTTTCGATTACCGCAAATCAGATTGGCAAAGGTTTGGACGAACAGCTTGCCGGTTTTATCGGAAAACATAAGGACACTTCGCTCATCATCATCGACACGCTGCAAAAGATTCGGGAGATCAGCAGTGATGCTTATAGCTACGCAAGCGATTATGAAGTCATCACAAAACTGAAACGCTTCGCAGACAAGTATCACATCTGTCTGATGCTCGTGCATCATACGCGAAAGCAGCAGTCCGATGATAAGTTCGACATGATCTCCGGCACAAACGGTTTGCTCGGCGCAGCGGATGGCGCATTTCTGCTTCACAAAGAAAAGCGAACCTCTGCGTCAGCGATTCTCGAAATCTCAGGACGCGATCAGCAGGATCAACGGCTTTATCTGACACGCAATCCCGCAACGCTCTCGTGGGATTTGGAGAAAAAGGAAAACGATTTGTGGCAGGAACCACCAGAGCCGCTGCTCGAAGCGATTGCCAAACTCGTGACATCAGAGCAACCAGAATGGAACGGAACAGCAACGGAACTTGTTGCGGCACTCGGTCTGGATATGAAACCGAATACGCTGACGTTGAAACTAAACGTGAATGCTGGGCGTCTTTCTACGGCGTACAATATTCAATACAATACAGCTCGCACACATGATTCAAAGTTAATCGAATTAAGGTTTCACATTTAATTTTTGCGTCGATGTGCGTCGATCGCGTCGATGTTTTGACGGTGGGGGTATCTCTAAATCATCGACGCATCGGACGCAATCGGACGCACCTGTAAATCAAATGGTAAATATTATAGAGGTGATTTGTATGAATGTCACAAAAGGAAAATTAGGCAGTGTATCCGTGATGTTGGAGCGTGGTCAGGTCAACGCGCTGCTGCAAACGCTGAACTGTATTTCTGTCACGGACACTCAGAATCAATTTGCGATTGATGCTGCAAAACTGAAAGAGAAGATCATCAAACACGGTCGTACTTTCAACCACAATAATACTGATCGCGTTTCCATTTATTTCTACGAAAAAGAAGCGTCCGATTTGATTCGCCTGCTTGCACTCTTTCTTTTTTCAGCGCAGGAAATCACAACGGACTTTTATCCGGAAATCGGTCGTATTCATCGAAAGGGTTTGGGAATCTCCCAATCTGCGGAGCAGACACTTTCCGACAAGCAGTAAAAGCTGCGTGACGGAAACCCAATCTGTTTTGCAGAGCGAAACAGCAGTTGTGTATGACTCGATAGGGGCGTACACAACTGGTATTGGGTCAGCTATCAAAAAAGTACATTTTTCTTGTTTTTGAGATTATTCTCCAATCGCTTGGCTGAAAAAAGAAAGGAACATTGCATGGAACAATTTAGCATCAGCTTTCGGCTCGGCAAACCCAGCGCACAGCACGGCGCAAACTTGGCGCACAATAACCGCGAGTTCTCCGCTGCAAACATTGATCCCATGCGTTCTTCCCAAAACATTTATTTCACGGCAGAATCCATTGAAACCGCATACGACAAGATGTTCGCGGAAGCACTTGACGCATACAACGCAAAGCAAAACCGTCCCAGCCGCCGCATCGACGACTACTATGCTCACATTCTGAACGGCAAACGCGAAGAACCGTTTTATGAAGTCATCGTGCAATTCGGTGACAGCAAAAATGCTTCCTGTAACAGCCCGCGCGGATTACTTGCAAAAGAAATGCTGATCGAATACATGAACGACTTTCAGAAACGGAATCCCAATTTACGCATCTTCAATGCCGTGCTGCATATGGACGAAGCAAGCCCGCATCTGCACATTGATTTCATTCCGTTTTATACGAAAGGGCGGCGGAACGGTTTGTCAACAGGTGTGTCGATGAGAGCTGCACTGAGTGAAATGGGTTTTGGAGCGAAGAATAAATATAATTCGGCAGTCGTTGGGTGGGAACAATCTGAACGCATGGCAATGGAAGAAATCGTGATGCGTCACGGCTGTCTGCGTGAAGATAAACACGCACACTATGAACACATGACAGTCGAGGAATACAAGCGTTCACAGGATGCAAAGCAGATGACAGAACTGCTGCGGCAATCACACAAAATAGAGCCGACTTCCGTGGCAGAGATACTAAAATTACAGCTTGCGGAGCAATCTGCAAAAACAAAAGTATTGGAACATGAACGCAATTCACCATACCGTTCGTTCTATTATTCCAATGCTGAAAAGCAGGCGTTTGTGCAGGCACAGCTCACGCTGCGAAACATTCCGTTCCGCGAAACAGAAAACGGATTTGAAGCGCAGCAATGCTTTCTGGACGAGATTCGCAAGATTGAAAAATCTTATCAGGCACCAGCGACTTCTATTCGTGGTCGGATGCGTGAAGATGTCGATCAGTGCATCATGCGGTCATGGAGTTTTGAGGAATTTCTGGAATACTTGCAAAAGGAAAAATACGAAATCAGACAGGGCAAGTATCTCGCTGTGCGCCCGCCATTCGGTGAAAACTTTATTCGTCTCAAATCACTTGGGGAATCATATAGCGAAAATGCGCTGAAAAGCAGAATACAAATCAATATTCGCTTTGAACAACATTTAACTGAAAAGATTGCAGAAGCGAAACAAAGAAATAATTTGAACATCGTCACGCAGCAAACGGCACTCCAGTATGTCAACGCAGTTCGTATAGGGACACTGCGAATGAAACGGAAAGATTCATCAAAACCGCTGTCATGGAAGAACGATCCGGAACTTGATGCGTTGCTTCTGCTCAATCGAAAAATTCACGAAGGGGCTACGCTTGCTTCTATCCGAACCGATTTTGAGAACAAAGAACAGACCGTAGCAAGCCTGCGAGAGCAGTTTGAAAAATCACAGAGAGATCTCAAGTCTTTTACGCTGTTGCAGGAGAAATGCGAAATCGTATTCAATGGATATCATTCGCCCAATATCACATTGCAGCAAGCAAAGGAGTCCATGAAATCCCATCCATGGATAAACGCTGACAACTGGGATCGTGTATATATGTTGGTTGCGCAGGAAAGGCAAGCGTGTGAAGATTTGCAGAAACAGCTTGCGGTCGCAGAGCAGGAATTGAAAGCTGCTGCCGATTTGGTCGGTACTGCGGAGCGCGTATTCGGAAAGACTTTTGTGCAGGATATCATAGATCGTGACGGATATCAGAAAGCCGCAAAATATCTGCCCAATGGTGCATTCACACCGAACGGGCAGTTTCTAGGATGAATGGAGGTATAAACATGAATCAAGATGCAATCGGTTATTATGGTCAGGAATGGAAACACTTCATGGAAGATCATCATCCCAAACTTGTTGCACAGATGCAAAAGCGCGGTATATACGATGATGTGGCGATATCTGTCAACCGCAGTGCGTGTGACTATGGCGATGTGCTGCGAACACAATACGCTAAGCAGAATCCGCCGCCGGATGAGCCGGAACAGTATCGGAAATGGAAGTTCACCCGCAATCACTATATTGAAAGTGCAGTCATGCGGGAACGGGTGCTGATGACGGTGACGAAACCTTGATGCAAAGAGAAAGCGGGAACCGGCTGCGTGTCGGGTCGGTTCCCGTTCAGTATTATTGCTCGTTACTGTCCTTTTTTTCCTTGTGAACACAGGTCTCATAATCCTTCTTTACTATTGAATGGAGCAGGCAAAATACCGCAGCACCATCAACCAGCAAACCTAGTAGTGAGCAAACCAGTGAGAAAGCAGAGGACTCCGGCTCTCTCTTTCGCAATTTCATGACAATTAAAACAAAAGCGCCAATTAATACGACTATGATGATAATTTTAACAACAAGCCTTTTTACAAACCTCTTAATGTTTTCTTTCCTCTTGGCTTCTTTGCGTTGCTCTTCTTTTTCTCGTTCAAATTCAGCTAGTCGAGCTTCTAACGCTTGATTTTTAGTTTCCTGTTGTTGCCCCACACTGCGCAAATTTTCAAGATCTTGTGCCATTTTGGCTATAGTTGCTGCATTTTGACGTGCTTCTCTTTCGTGCTGTTGATCTCTGGTGCGCATATGTTCAAGCTCAGATGCCATCTCAGCCATTGCAGTTGCATTTTGTTGTGCTTCTGTTTCATACTGATCCAAATAGTCATCAGTAAAATCTAGAGATTTATCAATGTTATCCGAAGTTAACTCTTCTGGAAGAGTTGGCTTCTTTCGAAGAACAATGATTCTAGAAGCTACTTGTTCTTTGGTTAGCTCCCCAGATTCATAATCCGCTTTGGCTTTTTCGAAAGACTTTGATATCTGCTGGATAATTCTGCTGGAAAGAAGCGACTTGGCTTTTAAAACTGCTTGAACATTTTTAGGGTATCCCTGATTGCCAAATCCGCTACCAAGTTTATACCACAACATATTTGTAATGTGATTTAAACTAACAGCATATTCAAACATTTTTTCATGTTTTTCTCGCACATTGGCATTGGCTTTTTTGACTTCTTGATGCGAAATTGTTAATGCTGAAAGCGAATTTGTTATGTAAATATACCCCGAATCAAGTTCAGTAGTCGACGTTTTCCCTCTCCTTAGTTTATTGATGTGACTAACAAATCTTAATCCCTCTTGATGTTGAGGTTCTATTTCTACTGATTCTAGATTATATGCATTTAATTCTTCTGAATAGTATTTTGTTTTTTCATCACAAGTTATTCCAAATCCGAGCTGAAGATTATGGAAAAAATCTGCTTGTTTTATAGTCACATCGGTACTGTTGGAACAACCATTGATTATTGCTTTCATTGCTGGTCTATCCCAGTATGGTTCTTTCCTTTCTACAATGTTTTCGGCTTTTAAGAAAAAATCGTCTATTTCTTTTTTTGTTTCAGGGAAATACGCCAGTGTTATCATTACGGAGGGCGAATTCGCTTTTTTTAACTAAATTTACAAAATCCACAGCTAGGTCTTTACAAATCACCCCATTATATCCTGATAAACTAAATAGTATTTCTGTTGCCAAGTAAAGCGTTATTCGATTTGTGATTCTTCCAACTTCAGCGATATTGTTATTTAAGCCGAGATACAGCACACATCCTTCCCTGATCGAATTAAGGTTACTTTGGATGCGCTCATTGTCTTCACTCGACAATATAAACTTACTGATTAATTCTCGATATTCACTATGGTCGCCTTCATGGTTCGGCTCCAATAAATAAGTCATCAGTTCATGCATTATCGCTTCGGAATCTAAAGATAATTCAGGCTTTGTATTTTTAGCATATTCAAGAAAACAATCTGCAAGATAGCGTTCTTCTTTTTCAGCGACTATTCTATTGTTTTCAAATTGTTCATCCTGCTGATATTCCAAATCACTAACAACAAATTGTCCAGATTCTGACCTTGTAAATGATGCACCTTTTAAAGTTGAGCGCACAACAGCCTCGGGAAGATCAAATCCGAAGGCATCTTTTAGCATGTTTTTCATTTCTGAAGCAGTAAAAGCGCGCTTTTTCTCTGATATGACCACATACTTGACAAATTCTGCTAATAACTGATAAATGTTTTGATACTGCTTGGACTCAAATACACTACGTAGTGTAGCATATGAAGCCAATACAGAGATCGCTTCCAACTTTGATTTTTGCTTTATCATTTTTATAGTCCTCTTTTTTATTATAATTGCTCAAAGAGCCAGTGTGAATAGAATAAATGTCATAGCATCAGATTCTTTTTGCATAACACCATCTGCATCTCCTCGCTCTTTGCAGCTATACTACTTTGCTCAGCAAGATGCGTGTTAAGACTCAATAAACACCCTCACAAGCCCCTGATGCTTCTGCTCAAGATCATTCCGGATCGCAACGGGATTGCGCAGAATCATATCGGGATCGTACACAAAGCAATAGATCTTCTTGCAGGTCGGATGCGCCTGATACTTCTCGATATCCACGATCAATTCCTCGCTGAGTGATTTATCCGTCATAGACGGGCGCGTTTTCTTGACCTCGATCACGGCTTCGATTTCCGGAATCAGGAAATCTATGCGCAGCGAACTGCCTGCATAGGACGGCGTCGATTCCTCCGGGCGGACATCATCGAAATACAGCGACAGCAGCGCACGCAGCAAGTCCTGCACATCGTATTCGTCCTGAATACGCAGCGTTTCCCGTCCGTCATGCCGGCGCGACAGCTCAACTGCAAATTTTCGGAAATGCTTGAAGATTCTGAAAAGTTCCTCTGTTTTATCAATAGCAGGAGCACCTTGAAAATCGCTTTGAATATCTGTCAGCATTCCTTTGGCGATATTCAATCCTTTTTTGCAGGCTTCAATATAATCACTATCAGTTCGATAGTCCATGTCCGTATCAGGATAGTAGGAGATGCCATGAAAAATCCTGAACTCGTAGCTTTCCAATCCGTAATGATTAAACAGGAATCTTTCAGCTTTATGTTCCCACTGCTCTAATCCAGGATCACCGAATTTTACTTTATGCTCAATCAGCACATCAATCTCATCAATAATCTCCTGCAGCTTTTCAATATCCGTCATGTAGGCTCCTTTCAAAGCACCCCCAGCACCCTTTCCAGCGTTTCGGCGATGCGCTTTTGCTCGGCGAGAGGCGGGAGAGGAAAGAGGAATCTACTTAGAGTGCCTAAATATATACCGCCTTGAGCGGAACCAGATGCTTCTATTTGCAGTTTGTTTTGAAAAAATGGTGATTTTAAAAACGCAAGTGCAAATTGAGTATTCGTCATAAAACTCATTATTGCAATACTTCTTTGCGCTATCACTTTTTCGTCACGAGTGTAGAGAGCAAGTTTTCCTATTGAACCCCCAATAATGCCTAATATCACATCATTTTTCTGAATATTGGTTCGAGCGTTTTCTTTCATATAGCCAATTTCATCAGTAAAGCGATCAACATTATCAAGTGTGATTTCCCCATTTTTGATGTTTTTTGCACTTATAACTGGATATCCCAAGCCTGAATTGGGCGGTGGATTATGTGAACCATCTGTGAGTTTAGACAGAATATCAACTAGCCTTACCCACTTCCAATTCTCCGGAATCTCAAACGGAATCTCGTCATCTGAAATCTCCGGCAGGGGCTTTTCCTTTTTGATCTTGCCCTCTTTGATGAGCCGCTGTTTCTCCTCCTGAATCTGCTGATAAAGCTCCTCGGCGGTGCCGTCACTTTCAAGCTGCTCGGTGAGCCTGCCCTGAATGCCCAGCGTGATGAGCTTTGCTTTCAGGCTTTCGGCATCGGCGGCATATTGCTCCTGCGCCGCGTCAATGATATCCAGCAGCCGGAAAATCTCCTCCACACGCGCCACAATGCGCTTTTGCTCGGCAAGGGGCGGGAGGGGAAGCATGGATTCTTTGAGTATTGCTTGTGTTACCTGATTGATTTGCTTGGAATCATCACCCGAAAAGTATCTTCTAAAGGCATCTGTATTGAAATACAGATGAACATATTGGAATAAGGATGTCCGGAAAACAGCCATAAATGCCCCGAAAGCAACTGTTCCGGAATCTCCTGTATAGATTGCATTTTTGCCAACAAGTGCTTTACTACCGTTTCTTGCACAAATAACAATATCATTCTGATTAAGATATTGATTGTCTTTGATCGCACAGTTGACTTTTACAATGTCCGCATAGTCTATTTTACCGTTCACAATATTACTTGAACGAATGACAATGGTACCTGTTTCAGAAACATCCGCCGGATGATAGGTTAATCCAATATTGGTTGAACCAATATCCGCTAACTGCACCCACTTCCAATTCTCCGGAATCTCAAACGGAATCTCGTCCGGTGTGATCTCCGGCAGGGGCTTTTCCTTTTTGATCTTGCCCTCTTTGATGAGCCGCTGTTTCTCCGCCTGAATCTGCTGCCAGAGTTCTTCCGCTGTGCCGTCGCTTTCAAGCTGCTCGGTCAGCTTCCCCTGAATCGCCAGATCGAGTACGCGGCTGCGCAGTGCTTTCGTATCAATCAAGGCTCAGCCCTCCTAAGATTCCGCGCAGCGTCTCCAGCGCACCGCTGATCGCGTCCGCCTGTGCCTGCATATCGTCCATGATCTCGCCGACCGTGCGCTCGTCCTCCTCCGTGAGGTCGATCCACTTGAAATTCAGGTCATCGCGCGCAGCAACCTCCGCCGCCGAAAACCGCCGCCACCTGCCGTTCGGATTCTCCGCGGAATAGGTCTCCGCTCTGTCCGCCGTGTGCCCGCTGCAATAGCACTGCACAAATTCATCGAGATCGGCTCTGGTCATGGGCTTCTGCGCCATGGTGTGCTTGATGCCGGTGCGGTAATCATATACCCAGATGTCCTTTGTCGGCTCGCCCTTATCAAAAAACAGCACATTCGTTTTCACGCCGTTTGCATAGAAAATGCCCGTCGGCAGCCGCAGGATCGTATGCAGGTTAAACTCTTTCAGCAGCTCGTCGCGCACCTGTTTGGTCGAGCCGCTGTCTGTCAGAACGCTGTCCGGCAGCACCACGCCGACTCTGCCGCCCGTTTTCACGATCGACATGATATGCTGCAAAAAGTTCACTTGATTATCCGATGTTTCGATGAAATCCGTGCGCGTCGCAGAGACGATGCCGCTGCCCTGCGGTCTTGTGCCGAAGGGCGGGTTCGTCATGATGACATCAAACATCCGCTCGGATGTATCGAGCAGCGAATCCTGGTGAATGATTGGGCTTTCCTTGATACCGATGTCATGCAGATACAGATTCATTGAAGCCAGCGTGACAACAAGCGGCGTATTATCCGCGCCGAACAGCGCATGATTTTTCAGAAACTTCTGCTTTTCCGCGTCCTTGCTCTGCGTTCTCATGTGCGCGTATGCACCAAGCAGGAAGCCGCCGGTGCCGCAGCAGGGATCGCCGACTGTTTCCGTGATCTTCGGATTGACGACCTCGACAATCGCCTGAATCAGCGCACGCGGCGTGAAATACTGTCCCGCACCGCTTTTCTTGTCCTGACCGTTCTTTTCGAGGATGCTCTCATAGATCGCGCCTTTGAGGTCGCTGTCCATCATGTACCAGTTTTCTTCCTCGACCATGTCGATGATCTTTTTTAGATGAACCGGAACGGTGATTTTGTTGTCAGCACGGGTGAAGATCGTGCCAATAAGACCGTCCTGCTTGGACAACGTATCAAGAAGATTGTCATAGGCTTTGATCAAATCTTCACCGGTTTCTTTTTTCAGATCAGCCCACTTGCAGCCGTCAGGCAGATTGCTGCCAAGACCGAGCTGTTCACGTTCATCATCCATTTTGAGAAAGAGAATATAGGTGAACTGCGTAATATAATCTGTAAATCCCACACCTGCCGAGGACATCACATTTGCGATGTTGCCAACCTTTTTCAGCAGTGCGGATTCTGTTTTCTGTGCCATAGTTTATGCCGCCTTCAGTAAGAATTTTGAGAGTGCCGCGATTTCTTCATTGAACATCGCAGGCTGTGCAAATGCACGGATGCCCTGCCGCCACAGGTCTGCGTCGATCTCGTTCAGATCAGCCGCCGTAACAGCGCCCTGCATGATGACAAAATCCGCGATCTGCTTCATGATCTCGGTCTGTTCATCGGTCAGGCTGCGCTGCGTCTGGCCGCAGTACAGGTGGAATTTCTGCGCATAGCCGGTGATCAGGCTGGTCAGGCGCGGATTTTTGCCGTAGGCATACCGCACGATCTGAATCAGATTCGTCAGCGCCTTTGCGTTGCTGCCGGTGTCAAGTTCATCGACATTGCCGCTGTCATCCAGCGTTTTATAGTTCTTCCAGATCTGCTCCACACCGAACTGTCTGCTTTCGGTCAGCAGTCGGTCACGCAGTTCTGTCAGCATGGAATGTGTAATCAGCGTATCTTCTGCATTATAGATGATGCGCAGCGCCTCGATGCTGTCCTTGTTCTCATCGAGATACTGCTCAAAGTTTTCGATATAACCTTTCGCGTCCTCTTTGGAGAATCCCGCATAGATCAGCGTGTCGGGATCTTCTTCCGTCGTGACATAGTAGCCTTTTTGCAGCACCAGCAGCATCTTCCGGGCCGGAACATTGCTGATGAGGTCGTCAATCAGCGCCATGCGGACAGAGTTGTCCTCAGACGGGCTGAAATACGGCGGAAGATTGCCGTTTTCGTAGGCATTCTGGATATTGTCGGCTATTGTGCGCGGGGAGAAGCCGAATTGCGCGATGTATTCTTCCAGATGATACGAGAATAATCTATTATATTCATATTTAGCGTGAATTCGCGAGCAGTAGTCACGCAAAAGGAAAAGGTTATCATCACTCAGCTCGTTATGTGCCAGATGTTCAAGCAGTTGCTCCAGAGAGAGCAAACGCTGAACCGGTCCCGGAGCGGGCCGCGGAATCAGCTTGTCATGCTCCGTGACACCGATCGCATCCACGATATAGTAGCTGTCTTTTCGGTCAGCATTCGGCGTGACTTCTTTCAGCTTGTCCTCTGTGATGCAGCGGCATCCGCGTCCTTTCATCTGCGTATAGAGCACATCAGAACGCACATCTTTCATAAACAGAACGATTTCCAGCGGCTTGACATCTGTTCCGGTCGCAACAAGCGTGACCGTTACCGCAATGCGGAAATCCTTTTTCGTCCGCAGATCACGGATCAGGCCGTTGGAATCCTCAGCGGAATAGGTGATCTTCTGAACAAAATGCTCCGGAACCTGTCCTCCGTCAAAAACTTCCTTAAACACATCCTTGACTGCTTCAACGATCTCTGTTGCGTGATTGTCGTCCTTCGCAAAGATCAGCGTTTTCGGGATGTAAGCCCAGTTCTTTTCGCGCTCCGGATACAGATCCGTATAAATCGCATCCTTGAACGCCGTCAGCACCTTCCGGATCTGTTGCCGGTTGATGACAGAACGATCTAAATCCATTGTGCCGTAATCGGTCTGCTGTGATGCAGTATAGGTTTGTGTTTCGCCGGTTTTGCGCTTTGTTTCGGTCACCGTCGTGCCGGAATCAATCGCGCCGCCGTGCTCCGTGATCTGCGTTGCAATCCGGTACACACGAGCGGGCACATTCACGCCGTCCACCACGGATTTCTCATAGCCGTAGTTCTCGACGATGTTCTGATCAAAGAATGCATAGGCTTCCGGTGTCGGCGTTGCGGTCAGACCGAGAATATGTGCATCAGTGAAGTAGTCCAATACCGCTTTCCACTTGCCGTAAATGGAGCGATGGCATTCATCGACGATAATGAGCTGAAAATAGTCAGGCGGAATCCGCAGATCATCGCCGAGCTGCACGGTCACATTCTGCTCTTTCTCTGATTCCTGTGCGGTTTTCTCATCTTCCGCATCTTCGCTGGCTTCACTCAGCGCCTGACCTGTCATGATTGCAAATAGCTTCTGAATCGTGGAAATCACGATATCCGCTTTCAGATCATCTTCTTTTTTCAGCCGGGAAATCTGATAGAGCTTGTTCATTTCTTTGCGGTTCTCCGTCATGGAGAACTGGCTGAATTCGCCTTCGGTCTGCCGTGCGAGGTTGTTGCGATCCACAAGGAACAGAACCCGTTTCGTCTTCGTATAGGTCAACAGTCTATAGCAGGCGAGGCAGGCGAGATAAGTCTTGCCCGATCCAGTTGCTAATACGGAAAGGCTGCGCTTTTTTCCCAGCTTCAGTGAACGCTCAAAGGCGAGCTCAGCCTGATACTGACAGTCACGCAGCGTTTGTTGATCCAGCCGAGGTAGTGCGCCATAGGCAGACTTGTGCCCGATCAGCTTCAGCATTTCTTTCGGAGAATGCATCTTTGACAGTTCAGCGTATTCGGTATCACCTGCCAGCAGATTCTTGAAAAGGAGGGTATCACCGTTTGAGAGGTATACCAGAGGAATCATGCCGTCAACCCATGTGCCGTACCAATCCTGCGGATGCTGCGCATAAGCTTCTGCTTGATCTGCAACATCATCGCCAAGCGGATTCTCCGCACGCTTTGCTTCCAGAACGGCAATCACCTTATCTTCAACAAAGAACAGATAATCACTCTCGGTGTTATCACTCATCAGACCTTCGCATACGGCAGATGTCGCTGAAGGCACATACTCGTCCCTTGAAACAACATACCAGCCGGATTTTACAAGGAATATATCTATTTTCTGACGCGCTTTTTCTTCAGGGGTCATGATGAGCCTCCTTTCCGTATCTGACGGCGAATTTTGACAAATCTTATCTATATTGGTCGTATTATTGTTATTATATCACACCTATATGAAAAGTGCAAGGTTCTGCGCCAATTTTTGTTTGGAATGAGGCTTTTCCGGCGAAAAATCATCCAGCGGAAATTTGTTGCATTGAAATGATTGAATAAGTATTGACAACCACACATAAATAGTATATAATATTATGTGTGGTTATCAAATCGGGGGGGTGATCGTATGAACGAACTGACGAGAATCCGCAGTATGGCTGCGGTAAACGGTATGATTTCAAGCAAACAGGTGCGGGAAGCCGGAATTCATCCGCACTACTTGCAGCAACTGGTTCAGTCAGGCGAGTTGCAGCAGATCAGCCGCGGAATCTATATGCGCAGCGATTCATGGGAAGATGATTTTTTTCTTTTTCAGCAAAGATATCAGCGCGGTATCTTCTCGCATGATACGGCATTATATCTGCATGGATACACTGACCGCACACCGATAAAGTATACAATGACGTTCCCGACCAATTATCATACGCCATCGCTGGAAGAAGAACCGTTGATGATCCATCGGACAATCCTAAAAAACTATGCGCTTGGCTTGACTGAAATACCCTCTCCAAGCGGCAATTTGCTGCAAGTTTAT
>JAZQOZ010000027.1:0-4067 GCA_045628085.1 Oscillospiraceae bacterium
GCATCCGCGGCGGCTATGACGACTATGATCACAGCGACCAGGAGTTATATGTAGATGACCAGTGCTGCGAAAACTGCCGCTTCTGCGGAAGCTGCTATCATAAGCCGTTCTCGTCCAATTGGTGCGAATACTGGAAGGACGGCAGGTATTGAGAGAATATGTTGTCGAGAACGAGTTTGTCAAGGCAGTAAAGGCTGCCGGCGGTGTGGCATATAAGCTCACATCGCAGACAGCCAACGGTCTGCCGGACAGGCTCGTTTTATTCTTCCCTGCAAAGACGATATTTGTGGAACTGAAAGCGCCGGGGAAAATGATGCGTCCGCTGCAGAGGAAAAGACGGTATCAGCTGATGGAGCTGGGCTTTCCCGTTCTATGCATCGACAAGCTGTATCAGATAAAACCGTGCATTGATGCGATCCTTGCATGGACACCCGGAGAGCCGTTTCCGGAGGGTATCGGAGCGAAGATACCTGATTTGGAAATGACTGTGCTGCCGTCGGAAATGGATGATTTCGGCGAAACGCTTGAACCGATAGACCACGATGATCTGGCAGGATTCTACGCAATAGATGACATTTGATGATTAGGAAATCTGCCCGGTTAGAAAAAGTATCCCACCGAAAATGAAAAAGCCACTGAGCACCCCAATACGAATAATGGTGTGAAAACTGCTACAATTAATAAATTCATCGCGTTTTCCATTCAAAAAACTGCGCTGTATTAGAACAGAAACCGGCGCAGAAGGGTTCTCTTTGCGTACTCTGACACCGACCTTCAATCCGATTTTGGGAAATTTGCCGGTAGCGAAGCAACGCAGATCATGGTGGCTGATTTCATAATACTGTTCTTTGTCTTTATATCGAATACGAAGTGTCTGCGTGTCATGATCGATTGCAATGATTTCACCATCCAGTGTTTTCATACCGCTGCGTGCATCCCGAATATATCCGAATGCGAGAATTCCGATAAAGAAAACACCAATCAGAATACAGGCAATGCCGTAGATTGTTGGAGACATAAAGATTCACCTCAAAAGAAAATGTATTATTTCCTATTATACAGGATATCCGCTCAAAAATCAACCGAAAGGAGATGATGCCCTATGAAGTTCATGCCGCATGATTACCAGAGGTATTGCGTGGAGTATATACAAACACATCCTGTGTCTGCCCTTTTTCTTGACATGGGCTTGGGTTGACAAAACTGTTACTACATTAACAGCAATCAACGCCCTGATGTTCGACGAGCTGAAAGTGAACAAGGTGCTTGTGATCGCGCCTCTCAGAGTCGCGCGTGACACTTGGCCTGCCGAGGTAAAGAAGTGGGATCATTTGCAGAATCTTGAAATATCTGTCATTGTCGGCAGCGTAAAGGAGCGCACCGCAGCGGTCAATCATAATGCTTTTATTTACATCGTCAATCGCGAGAATGTGAAATGGCTTGTAGAGTATTATGAGAAAAACGGCCTGCGCTGGGATTTTGACATGATCGTCATAGATGAATTATCCTCATTCAAAAACTATCAGTCACAGCGGTTCAAATGGCTGCGGAAGGTGCGCCCGTTCGTGAAACGCTGGGTAGGTCTGACAGGAACGCCGACTTCCAACGGTCTGATGGACTTATGGGCGGAGATCGGCATCCTTGACGGCGGCGAACGGCTCGGGCGGTTTATCGGCAGATTCCGTGAAAGCTACTTCAAGCCCGGCAGCATGAATCCAAGCACTGGTGTGGTCTTCAGCTACACTCCGCGTCCCGGCGCAGAGGAACAGATATACCAGAAGATATCCGACATCACTATTTCCATGAAAGCACTGGATTATCTGGATATGCCCGAATGCATCTTTGTAAACCATGAGGCTGAGATGAATGCTGCGGAGCGAAAACTCTACAATCATCTGAAGCACGACCTGATTATTCCGCTTGAGGACGGAGATATTGACGCGGCAAATGCTGCTTCTCTTTCAAACAAGCTGATCCAGATGGCGAACGGTGCTGTCTACGATGAAAACAAGGAGGCACGCATCATTCACAGTAGAAAACTGGAAATGCTCGAAGACCTGATTGAATCTGCAAACGGACAGCCTGTGCTGATCGGGTACTGGTTCAAGCATGACCGCAGTCGAATTATAGAACATCTGACCGCCTGCGGATACAGCCCCCGTGACATCAAGGATTCAGCTGACATCGCAGACTGGAATGCAGGGAAAATCCCTGTTGCGCTGATACACCCCGAATCGGCAGGACATGGGCTGAATATTCAGGCAGGCGGACACATCATGATCTGGTTCGGTCTGACATGGAGTCTGGAACTGTATCAGCAGACTAATGCCCGACTCTGGCGTCAGGGACAGCAGAACACCGTCACGATTCACCATATCGTAACAAAAGACACCGTGGACGAGGATGTCCTGAAAGCGCTTGCTTCAAAAGACGTAACACAGGAGAAACTGATCTCCGCAGTCAGGGCAAGATTGTAAACTTATACAGACTGTATGATCCTGCCTTATTTGACGACAGAAAGACGGCAAAGCGGCGACAATTCGGTTACGCCGCATCAATTCGGAGGTGAAAACTATGGGGCGTAAAAACAAACGCCTGAAAACTGAATACCACAAAGGGCTCGGATTCGATCCGAAGAAATATATCACTGCGCCGGTACAGCACCAAACCACTGAACGTACACCCAAGCGTGGTGATATCTGGTTTGTTGACCTCGGCAGACATCAGAATTCCAGTGTGCAGGACGGAATCCGTCCGGTCACGATTCTCTCGAATGATATAGGGAATGCGCACGCAGACACGGTCACTGTCGTTCCGATGACCAGGCACCTGAAAAAGCGTGAGCTGCCGTGCCATACGCATCTGTTCCCCGACAGTATTTCCGACATTCATCAGCATCTGGATCCGTCAATGATCCTTGCAGAACAGCTGACAACCATAGACAAGGACAACCTACGAAGTTATGTGGGCCATATCTCGGATGCCGATGCGATGAACCGTATTGAAACCGCTGTCAATGCACAGCTATTCCTCGAAAGGAGAAATCCAGAATGCCTGTAAATTTTGTAAATATCCCGGACGCGCTGAAACACAATGCATCCTTCTGCGTATGGAAGCTTGAGAAGCGCAGTGGCAGACCGACTAAGGTGCCGTACAACCCGAAGACCGGAGCCATGGCAAAGACCAACGAGCCGTCCACTTTCGCCGACTTTAAGACCGCGATGAAGGCATACGCCATCGGCGGCTGGGACGGCATCGGCTACAGAGTGTCCGAGGGCATCGGTGCAATCGACATAGACCACTGCATTCGGGAGGACGGAAGCCTGAACGATGTGGCGGCTTCCATTCTCGGTATCTTCTCAACTGCTTATTTTGAACGTTCTCCCTCCGGCACGGGACTGCGCGGCTTCTTCAAGCTCTCTCCGGATTTTGCCTACGATAAGACAGTGTATTACATCAACAACCGCAAGCACGGTCTGGAGGTTTATCTGCCCGGAACGACCAACCGCTTTGTGACGGTCACAGGAGATATGTTCCGTCCCGGCACAGTGGAGCGTGACGATGATGCGCTCAAAACGGCTCTTGATACGTTCATGAAGCGCAGCACCCGCGCCGCATCCGCTTTCAAAGGCAATCCTGTGTCATATTTCACGGATGAACAGGTCATTAAACACGCATCGGAATCCAAATCCGGTGATAAGTTCAAGGCTCTCTATGACGGCAGATGGGAGGAAGGATACGACTCTCAGTCAGATGCAGACATGGCGTTTGTGTCTATGCTCTGCTTTTGGTGCGGCTGCGTAGAAGAACAAATCGACCGTATCTTCCGCAGCAGCGGTTTGATGCGTGACAAATGGGACAGACGGACCACCGATGCAACCTATGGCGAGATCACGATCCGGAACGCTGTATCCTCAAGCTCAGAGATTTATCGTCCTGTTAGCGGCTTGCCTGATGAGGACGATGTTCTTCTCGACTTTACAGATCTCGATGCAAGCACGATTCAGGAAGAGCGGGATCGCAGAGAGCGAGACGGATACACCTTTACACCGGATTACCGTTTTCTC
>JAZQOZ010000028.1:0-4153 GCA_045628085.1 Oscillospiraceae bacterium
CCGCCGGAAGAAAAAGTCAACGATGCAGAACTGTTCTCCGGCGACAGCTTCTGGGTATCGGGATATTGTCAGGAGAAACCCGAAACGACAGGCGCAGGCGTTACCAAGCTGACATTCTTTGTCAACACCGACTGTCTGACCGCACATACTGACATTTCTGTACGCTACTATTTCAGCATCGAAGAATTTGAAAACAAAACTATCCCCGGCTCTTTCGTATTCCAGCAGACCTATGACCAAGTCCAGACGGAAGTCAGCGGATGCGCCGCAAAACTTGTGACACCAACACAATGGAAAGACGATATTTACTATATCGAAGTCGCATGGCCTGACTATGCGATTGCAAACTCTAACAAGAAAATCCAGCTGATTCTAGGAAACTACTTCGGCGAAGCTTGGGATTCCACAAACGATTGGAGCAAAAAAGGCATGATCGACATTGGTGACAAATACGACGATATTGTCAGCGGTGTAGAATATGCTGAGAAATGCGATAATATCTGTGTCTATGCAAGCGGAAAGCTCGTCGGCGGCATCGAGCCTGACGGCACTGTTCCGGAAAAGACCTACAACATGGCACAGCTTGTCAGACTCATTCGTGCGGTCACCTCCGAAAAACCGTTTGAAGATGCCCAGACTGCCGATCTGTTTGACTTCTATCCCGACAAGAAAATTGATATCAAAGATGTCACAATGCTCAAACGTATTCTTCTGAAACAAAACTAACCCCCGGAAAATCCCACAGTTTTCACGGCTGTGGGATTTTCTCTTGCTTTCTGTTCGAAAATATGCTATACTAATGCTATCAACATTCAAAGGAGCTTGCTATATGTTTGACCTCAAAAAAGAAACTTTCAAAAAGAATCTGTTTCTCACCCTGCAAATTATTTTCACCATACTAACGCTTGTCGCCTGCGGACTGCTCTGGTTCGATGTTATTTCAAATCCCGGGCTGTGTGTCATTATGATGCTGGTCACCCTCATATTCAGCGCACTCTATCGCAACAGCAAAAAAGCCATTGAAGAAAATACTGAGGACAAATAAAATCGGGATTCGAAACTGTTATTTTACTCCTAATGAAATCGCGTACAGGAACTTTGCCATTTCATCAATTCTCAGCCGCGCAGCATCACGTAATTTGATGAAGTGCAGAAAAAATGCTGTCACAGGGAGTCCGTGTATCTGCCGAGGACAAAATCCCCCTTAGACTTCACACGTTTTTCGTGTGTCTGCTCTATACGTTTACAGATAAAAAAAGGAGCGATTTTTAGTCGCTCCTTTAACTTTGTAAAAGGGAAATTAGACATATAAAAAACGAACTTACAATTCAATCAGTTTTCCGTTTGAAAAATAATATATATTTTCCTTTTTGTATCCGTATTTGGAATCAGGAATCGAAATGTGCGGTTCAAATGTGAAATAATCAACAGACGACAATAACAAATGATTTTCCTTTTCAATATAGACTCGTTCATCCTTATTCTTTACAATGGAATGCCCAAGATTGCCCATAAAGTCAAGGTTCAGAAAGCCATGCTCAATGATAAATTGATTGATATGCAGATAGAGTTCTTCAAATGTGGTTTCAGGCGTTACAAATGCAAGCATTTCCTGATGTAACCGTTCTTCCATAAGCAGACCGTTCCGCCATTCATCGTTTTGAATCTGCTCTATGCAGTCAACAGTCTTTCCGTTTTCCATAACAAGGGTTCGGGCATAGTCACCCCAGATGTGTTGCTTCTGAGGACTCAGGTCAATCGTAATGATATCATTTTCCATGATTATTCTATCTGATGTAACATATTCTCGTCCTGAAACGGAAATCGTTGTTTCATCTCCTGAAAAAATAAATGCTCCGATATCCCAGTACCAAAATGAATCCGCCCCTAATTCCAGTAATTTCTTTTCGCAAATGTCACGAACTTCAAGCAAAGTCATTCCTGCATGGATCGTTTTTCTTACATATTCGATTGTTTGCTTTGCAATTTTTTGTACTTCAAAATATCCCATACTTTTCACTTTCATAAATTCATGTTTGAAACTCACTTATATTCCGATTTAAATCAGTTCGTCAAATTCTTATTTGCAACTCATATAATTCCCGATTTTTACGAGTTCACCAACCTTATTTTGTCCGGTATGGAACATACAATATTTACAGTCTATTGGAATATGAGAGCATCGTTCACATTGATATTGACGGAATTGTACATCACGATATCCGGTAATAATATTCTTCAATTTATCGCAGGCAGTGAACGCCAAAGTCGTATCACTGACATTCGTCAGGTCAAATCCACTGATATCAATTTCGGTCAATTCCCTACAGAATGCAAACATATGCTTGATAGAGCGCAAATTGCTTGTATTGAAGCTGCTGAGATCCAGCCTGGTAAGAGCATCACAATAATAGAACATACTTGACATATTGACCAGATGGCTTGTATCGATGCCGCGGAAATTCACTTGCTGCAGTTTGTGATCTTCGCGAAACATATTTGCCATATCCGTGACATTACTTGTGTCCAGAACGCTGAGATCCATAGAAGTTAAAGCGTCACAGTAACTGAACATCATTCTCATGTTTGTGACTTTGCCGGTATCAAGGGGGCTGATGTCAAACTGCGTGAATCCTCTGCATCCGGAAAACATTCCTTCCATATCTGTGACGCTGCTTGTGTCCAGACAACTGAGATCCAGTTCGGTCAATCCGCTGCAATAGGAAAACATTTTTTTCATCGTTGTGACATGACCGGTATTCAGACTGCTGAGATCCAGTTTTGTCAATCCGTGGCAGCAAAGGAAAAATTCGCTCATATCTTTGACATAGCTTGTATCCAGCCCTGAGAGGTCAATATCACACAAACCGAAACGGCGGCTGAAAAGCCCGCTGCTGTATGTTGGGGCATACACAGCCTGATCCTCTGCATCTGCACAAATATACACCGTCGGTATTTCGACCGTATTGTCGAGATATGCGGAAACCCCGATTCCGAGTTTGCCGATTTTTTTGAGTTCTTTCATCGGCTTTGCAAAACGGATGATACAGGGCATATTGCGATCGGGGAAGTGTTTCTCCAACAGTGTGGTGAGTTCATATCTGCTCATCACATATTTCGTAGGTATCGGCATGGAAATTCCTCCTGTTCTTTTGAAAGGCTGTGTCACAGCAGCTTGGCTTTTTTCATGTCCTTCTGATTATCAATCGCAACATCATCGACCAAGCAAATAATGGCTGTTCAGTCGTTCCGAAGTATCATGAAAAGCCAATGTGTATTGCCTTTATTATATCACCTGTTCATCGACTATGTCAAGTGTCCAAAGTCGATCATAAAACAGAAGAATTTTCGGAAAGACGGCGGCTTATTTCGCAGATATAACGTTTTCGGCAAGCGGGCTCTGCGAAAAAATCTCTGTAAAATCGAAAACTGTGATAAAAACGATATTACCGGAGCGACTGTAAAAAGCAGCTCCAATTTCTTACAGTATATAACGGATACTGTAATTTGAAAACACGAATGCGGCTACCGGAAGGCAGCCGCATTTCAACATTATTTATTATCGTTCTCGCTCCATATAAATGTTCTTTTATGATTTACATTCAGAATCGCATTAGATATGAGATTTAAACCTTTGAGATGCTCAAATATCTCGTAAAAACGCTTTTCGAATGCTTCAAAATCATCAAAAGTCAGATCGTCTAACCGGATGTTTAATATCGGATAGATCATACCACGACAATCACACCATTCCGGCTTTTCATCATACCAGTCGGCGTAAAGGTGACCTTTCCACTTTTCACCATAGGAAGAAATGAGCAATCTCTTGTTGACATCTGGCTCTGGTTCTCCCTCTAAACAAGGTGTGAATCTTATCAACTGTGATCTATTTTCCGGATTTTCTATGAATACTCTCCCGCATGACGGGCATTGATATAAATTCAACTGAAACAGATCATCAATACGCTCATAAATTGCATGATTATTTTCGTGTGGCTTTTTAAGTTCTTCTATGCAGTCCCAGAACTCATTCCAATCCTGATCTGCAATGATTCTTCCTTTATAAGAAAGACAATCTGTGCTATCATGAAACCGATATCCGCATTTACATAAAAAGTGCATGGAAGCACCCCCGTGTTCTTTTTTATTATCA
>JAZQOZ010000029.1:0-2598 GCA_045628085.1 Oscillospiraceae bacterium
GGTACAGAGCCGGAACAGCGCCCTACGGATACACCTTCGACAGTGACGGAAACTATGCGATCATTCCGGAGGAAGCAGACATTGTCCGCTTCATTTTCGAGTCCGTTGTTTCCGGCATGGGTGTGCATAAGATAAGCAAGGAACTGGACAGTCGGGGTGTGCAGACGCGCAGGGGCGGCAAGTGGAGTACCACAACGATTGTGGGCATTCTGAATAATGAGAAGTATGTCGGTGACGTCCGCTACAACAAGACCTATACAGACGACAACTTCCGAAGGCATAGGAACAAGGGCGACGTGGACAGTCCGGAAATAAAAGACCACCACGAGGCGATCATCAGCAGGGAACTGTACGCGACAGCGCATGATGTTCTGGAACAGCGGCTCAGAGAGCGCGGCATCCAGCACGATGATGAAAAGTATCAGCGCAGGTTTGCTTTCAGCAGCAGGATCATCTGCGGGGAGTGCGGCAGCACGTTCAAGCGTCAGGTGATTTCCAGCGGAATCAGCTGGTGCTGTAAGAAGCACATTGCGGATAAGGATAGCTGCTCGATGAAGTTTATCCACGAGGAGGCATTCCAGTCCGCTTTTACCACGATGCTGAACAAGCTCATATTCACCCGGAAGATACTGCTCCGACCGTATTACAATGCGCTGCGCGTGGCAGGCAGTGACGAAAACCTGCAGCGCATTATGAGCCTGAAGGAGAGCATTCAGAAGAATTCCGACAGGAAATGCGAACTGAAGAAGCTACGTGTAAAGGGCATCATTGATGCAGTCATGTATACGCAGGAGCTGAACCGCATCGAGAAGCAGAACGAGGAATCCCGCAGAGAAATACAGAACCTCGGCAATATCGAATCAGGTCTGATGCTGCGGGAAACCGAAAAGCTGCTGCATTTTATCGATACAGCGGAAACGCAGGACGCCTATAACGAGGAACTGTTCATTTTCTTTGTGGACAGCATCATCGTTTACAGCAGGGACAGCGTCGGCTTCAAGCTGAAATGCGGGCTGACATTGAAGGAGGCACTATGTACGGATACAAGATCATAAACGGCAAGGCTGTCATCGATGAACAGGAAGCCGGAATCATAATCAGCATCTTCAACGGCTATATTTCCGGGCTGAGCATGAAGGCGGCTGCGGCGAATGCGGGCGTACCCATGCAGCACAGTGCCGTCAAGCGAATCCTGATGCAGGATACCTACATCGGCACCGACTACTATCCTGCAATCATCAGCCGGGAGACCTTCGCAAAGGTAAACGGCAGAAGACTGCATCGTGCAAATCTGCACGGCTCTGAAAAGCGGTATACCGCACCGCCGATACACAAGGCGTTTGAGTTGGCTGCTGCGGAGACGCATTTCGACGATCCGGAAGAGCAAGCCGAATACATTTATAGTCTGATAGAGGTGAAAACATGAAAAACATGACCGTAATTCCTCCGAAGCCGCAGAAAGGCAATGCGGCAGCGAAGGAGGAAGTGAAGCGCCTGCGGGTGGCGGCATACTGCCGTGTGTCAACGGACAACGAGGAACAGGCATCCAGTTACGAGGCGCAGATCCAGCATTATGAGGAATTCATCAAGACGAATCCGGAGTGGGAGTTTGTCGGGGTGTATGCGGATGAAGGCATCAGCGCTACCAATACCAAAAAGAGAGAGCAGTTCAACACTATGATCGAGGACTGCAAGCAGGGGAAAATAGATATGATATTTACGAAGTCGATCAGCCGATTTGCCCGCAACACGCTCGACTGCCTGAAATATATCCGCCTGCTGAAGGAGATCAATATTCCAGTTTTCTTTGAAAAGGAGTCAATCAACACGATGGACGCAAAGGGAGAAGTCCTGATAACCATTATGGCATCGCTGGCGCAGCAGGAATCAGAATCCCTTAGCAAGAATACGAAAATGGGTATCCAGTACCGCTTCCAGCAGGGGAAAGTGCTTGTGAATGCCCGGAACTTCCTCGGATACGACAAGGACGAGGAGGGGCATCTGGTCATCAATCCTGCTGAGGCGGAGATCGTCAAGCGAATTTTCAGGGAGTATCTGGAGGGGGCAAGCTGCATGAAGATCGCCAGAGGACTGGAGCGTGACGGCATCCTGACCGCACGGGGCAATCCACGCTGGCACGACAGCACCGTCCGGAAGATACTAGAGAACGAGAAGTACATGGGTGACGCGCTCCTGCAAAAGACCTACACCATAGACTTCCTGAACAAGAAACGCGGCAAGAACAACGGCACACTGCCGCAATACTACATCGAGGACGACCACGAAGCAATCATCCCGAAGGATATATTCATGAAAGTGCAGGAGGAAATGGCGAGGCGGAGCGTAGAAAACAGCAAGAAACGGCGGTTCAGCTCTAATCACGTTTTTTCGCAGATTGTTTTTTGCTCTGAGTGTGAGGAAATATACAAGCGGCTGCACTGGAATAATCGCGGAAGGAAGTACATCGTCTGGCGCTGTTCGAGCCACCTGCACGAGAAAAAGACCTGCAATTCACGGACAGTCAGGGAGGACGTTTTGCAGGATGCCTTTCTGGAAGCGGTTAATCAGATCGTCGGAAACAGCCGGGAATACTTGAAA
>JAZQOZ010000030.1:0-18209 GCA_045628085.1 Oscillospiraceae bacterium
GTGCCCTCTATCGCAGGGCCCCCCTCTCTGAAAAACGATCCACCGGATCGTTTTATCAGATTCACCCCTGCGGAGCTCTTATAGTCAGGAGTGTTTCGCGCTTTGCGAAGCGCGCCCAAAGGCTCTGCCTTTGGAAACCGCAAGCCTTTGAAAAGGCTTGACCGAAACTTTTATTTTGGCGTACACATAGTTTTTCGACAGACTGACCGTCCCTGATGCGTTCGGGGACGGTTTTTCATGCATTTATCATTGCATTTTCACATTGGATGTGCTATAATATATATGAGTTCGGAAGAAACGGACTTCTGAACACAGCAGAAAGGGAGGACATAATTATGATTCGTATTCTTGTTTATCTTTTGATCGGCGCGTTCATCGGCTGTATTGCCGGCAAACTCATGGGACGGGAAAAACAGGGCTTTCTCGGAAATGTTCTGCTCGGTCTGGTCGGCAGTATTGTCGGCGGTCTGATCGGCAATCTGTTCAAACTCGGCGGCGGCTGGATCTCCGGTATTATTCTTTCAGTCATCGGCGCGTGCCTGTTCATGTTTATTGTGGATAAAATCAAAAAGTAAATGTGTCCGCGGCGTATCCGGTTTCAGGTGCGCCGCGGATATTTTGTTATCCGGCAGAGGACGGTGTCAGGACAGTATCCGGATAGTAGTGTGCAAGGATCTCCGCAAAGCCGCATCCGTCCTGTGCCATTGCATTTGCACCGTACTGGCTCATTCCGACATCATGCCCGTAACCCTGTGTCGTAAAAAGGAACTGTGTGCCGTCATACTGCACCGAGAAACAGGCAGAGCGCAGTCCGAGCAGTTCACGCAAAAGCTGACCGTTCCAGTCCGTGCCGCCGCATTGTATTTGCAGGACAGTTCCGGCAGGCGAATATTCCGGCGCGGAAAACCATGCCGCCAGATCATCCGGAAACGTGCATTCCGGATTTTGCGCGGAGAGTGCTTTTTTCAGGATGTCAGGCGGAATGCGGACTGTTTCTTCATAATCCGGCGCATTGCGGTCGGCATCCGATGAAACGGATACCAGATACGGGAGCGCACTGCCCCAGACAGTTTCCGCCGATTCGGTCATGCCGGATGATACCGCATGAAATGCCGCCGCGATCGGTTCATCCGCATAGCAGAGCAGAAGATCACCGGCGGCATCAACAGCCGCCGCAATTTTCGCATAGCCTGTATCATACGCATCACCGAATAATTCATGCATGACATCCGCTGTCAGGAATGCCTGATATTTGCTGCTGTCATCCGAGAGATCTGCACCGCAGAGGGCAGGATCGGGTGCAGCAGCATTTTGTTTTCTGATGCGTTCGGCATAGGTATGGCAGGCGACTGTCTGCGCTTTGAGTGCTTCGGGTTCATAGGATGCCGGCATTTCTGCCGCAACTGCGCCGATCAGATAGTCGCGCAGCGGGATATCCTGTATTTCACCCGTCGCATGACAGAGGATACGGTATGAACCGGAAAGCACGGCGGCAGGTTCAGGCGCTGTTTCAGCTTCCGGTACATCCTGCGAAAACCGCTGCGTGATCCCGGCTGGAAGAAACAGCATACACGCCGCACTGAGCAGATAAAATCGAAATCTTGTGTGCAAATCATCAACCCCGTGAAATTGGTATGAAATCTTGACAACAGACAAAAAAAGAAGTATAATAAAATAGAATGTAATATTATGCGATGGTGTATCCATACGCCGGAAAGGACTGCTTTTTATGGTTCAGAAGGATTCTATTGTCAAGTTATGTGAGGGACTGCGTGAATATTCCGCATTTGATCCCGCATTGTATCAGAAATATCAGGTCAACCGCGGTTTGCGGCGTTCTGACGGCACAGGTGTTGTTGCCGGCATTACAAAGATCTGCAATGTTCACGGCTATATGCTCAATGAGGGCGAGGTCGAGGCGATTCCGGGTGAACTGATCTACCGCGGCTACCAGATCACCGATCTTGTCCGTGCAGTCGAGGCGGAAAATCGTTTTGGATATGAGGAAACCGCGTATCTGCTGCTTTTCGGTAAGCTGCCGACTGCGGAACAGCTGGATGAATTCCGGAAACTGATCTCGGAATCCCGTGAACTGCCGGACGGTTTTATCATTGATATGATCGCAAAAGCGCCCTCTAATAATATCATGAACAAAATGGCGCGTTCCGTTCTTGCACTCTATTCCTATGACGATGACTGCGAGGTGCAGTCACTTGAAAATGAAGTGCGCATTGCCGTTTCCATGCTCGCACATCTTCCGGTCATCATGTCGGCGGCATATCAGGTCAAGCGGCAGCATTTTGACGGCGAAAGCCTTGTTATGCATCCGCTGCGTCCGGAAGAATCCAATGCTGAAACGATCCTTTCCCTGCTGCGCCTTGACCGGAAATATTCGCCGGAAGAAGCGCATCTGCTCGATATCTGCATGATGCTCCATGCGGAGCACGGCGGCGGAAATAATTCCGCATTTGCCTGCCGCGTCCTGACATCTTCCGGCACAGATCCGTATTCTGCCTATGCGGCGGCGATCGGTGCGCTCAAGGGATTCCGTCACGGCGGCGCGAATATCAAGGTCATGCAGCAGCTCGATATGTTCAAGCAGAATATCAAAAATCCGGAGAATGAGGGCGAGGTCGCCGATCTCATCCGCAAGGTGCTGCGGAAAGAAGCAGGCGACGGCGCAGGGCTGATCTATGGCATGGGACACGCAGTTTATACGCTTTCTGATCCGCGTGCCGTTCTGCTGAAAGAAAAAGGCTTTGCACTTGCAAAGGGACAGGAGATCGAAGAGGATTTCCGTCTGCTCGATACGATCGAGCGCCTGACACCGCAGCTTGTTGCGGAGAAATCAGCCCGTGCAGCGCAGAAGAATATCTGCGCGAATGTTGATCTATATTCCGGTCTGGTCTATAAGATGCTCGGTATCCCGTGTGAACTGCTGACACCGATGTTTGCCGTTTCCCGTATCGCAGGATGGTCTGCACACCGCATCGAGGAAGTGCTGACCGGCGGCAGGATCATTCGTCCGGCATATAAATCCGTGGCAAAGGCTGTTCCCTACGTGCCGATCAGTGAACGGAAATGACAGGCAGACTGATCGCAGGCTTTTTCGCGGCAGGTCTGCTGACGGTCCAGATGCAGGGCTGTTCGCTGACAGCAAATGTGGAATCCATGCTCAGTCCGCCGCGTCTGACCGTGGAGCAGGAACAGATCTATCAGGCACTCCAGATCGCCTACGGTTCACAGATCAGCCTGAAATATCCGGTGTCCGGCGAAAGGCTTTCGGCTTTTCTCTTTGAAGATCTCGATGATGACGGCTCGGATGAGGCAGTCGTGTTTTTTGAAACAGGCAGAACGATCGAGGACGAAAACCCGCTGCGCGTCTGCCTGCTTGACCAGAAAGACGGTGTCTGGACGGCAGTGAATAATGTTGCCGCAGCCGGCGCGGAGATCGACCGTGTGGATATTGAACGGCTCGGCAGCAATCCGCGCATGAATCTCATTATCAGCTACAGCATGGTGGACGGCGCAGAACACGCCGCACAGGTGCTTCATTATGAGGACAGACTGACCGAGAATCTGAGCGTAACATATTCTGTCATGGCGCTGCGCGACCTTGACGGTGACGGGACAACAGAGCTGTTTGCCGCGGCAGCAGCCAAATCTTCGGCTCCGGCAACGGCAGATGTCTATGCACTGGATGAAAAAGGAAAATATCATCAGTCTTCACGGGAACTGCCCGATACCATGACAGCCGTTTCAAGGCTCGTTTACGGTGAACTGCCGACGGGCACGGAGCAGGAGCGCATTCCGGCTGTCTATATGGACGGCGGTACGGGTGCGACAACAGTTCAGACGGTCGTTCTGACATACCGCGATCAGCAGCTTTCCCTGCTTTATGCGGATAATGCCGAGCGTTTTCCGCGAACGGAGCGTGTGGGCGGCTATCAGACGATGGATATTGACAATGACGGCGAAGCGGAGATCCCGGTCAATATGGCATTCACCGGCTATTCCAATGCACTGGATTCCGCACCGCTGATGATGACAAACTGGTATGTCTGCCGGAACGGTCTGCTGATGCGTGAATATTCCTCGTATTATTCTGCACGGAACGGCTCTGTTTTTGTGATGCCGAAGCGCTGGGAGCATGATGTGACCGCCGTTCAGGAAAATGAGGAGATTGTTTTTTATACCTTTGATACCGATTCACAGTCCGAAAACGCCGAGCCGATCCTGCTGGAACCGCTGCTGCGGCTCGCGGTCGTATCCGATCCGATCGAGGCGGATGCGATGCAGTCAGACGGATATCTGCTCCTGCGGCAGCAGAGCAGCCGCTTTTATCTCGGAAAGATCGGGCAGAGTTCACGGCGTTCACTCCAGCTTCAGCCGAGTGAACTGCTTGTTTCAATGCATTTTTTACAGTCATGACAGGCTGATATACAAATATAACATGAAAATCTGACCTGTGCCGGATACAGAGCCGGCAGCGGAAAGGAGCATATTTATGAAGCGTTTGCTGGTTTGCGAAGATGAAGATACGATCCGCGAATTTGTTGTCATTAACCTGAAGCGCGCCGGCTATGATGTTGTGGATGTCAGCAGCGGCGAGGCGGCACTCCGCGTCTTTGAACAGGAAAACGGCAATTTCGATATCGCATTGCTCGACATTATGATGCCGGGAATTGACGGTATTACCGTCCTCAAGCGTCTGCGCGAAAAATCCAAGACGCTTGGAATTATCATGCTCTCCGCAAAATCGCAGGAAATGGATAAGGTCAATGCGCTGATGAATGAAGCCGATGACTATATCACGAAGCCGTTTGCGCCCTCTGAGCTGACTGTGCGCGTGGATGCGCTTTACCGCAGAGTCATTATGAATTCCATGAATGCCGAGGGTGTCAAGGTCCTCGAATCCGGTCCGTTCGTCATCAATCTGGACGGACGTACCGTGACGAAAAACGGCGAGCCGATCGAGCTGACCGATGTTGAATACAAAATATTAACGTATTTCCTGAAAAACAAGAATACGGCACTCGACCGCGCAAGCATTCTCTCGAATGTCTGGAGCGACAGCTATTACGGCGATAATAAGATCGTTGATGTCAATATCCGCCGCCTGCGCATGAAGATCGAGGACGATCCCTCTGAGCCGCGCTATATCATGACCATCTGGGGCTACGGCTACAAGTGGGAGGAGAAACCCGACAGTCACAGATAAAAAAGGCAGGCGCGAATGAGGAAAAAAAGCATTACGCGCCGCTGGATCACCAATAACCTCGCTGTTATTATCCTGATTCTGCTGGTGATCGAGCTGGCGCTGATCTACGCGGTGCAGAATTATTTTTATAATTCCGCACGGCAGTATCTGGTTTCCAAGATCAATGCCGTCAACGGCGTTCTGACGCGTTATGCGGCAGATTCCGGAACAAATATGAATGCCGAGATCCGCAGTACGCTGGAGAGCTTTTCCGATAAGGATAAAATGGAGCTGATGGCGATCGACTATGACGGCATGATCGTGCTGACATCTTCCGGATTTTCACCGGATTATGCGATCAGGATGCCGGATTATGAAGATGCGATGCGGGAGGATGCGGCATACGGCTACAGCATGAGCCGAACCGAAAACGGTGAGCGCATTATGGCGGTCAGTTTCCCGATCACCGATATCAGCGGCGACTACAGCGCGATCCGTGTCGTCACATCACTGGAATCCATTGATAATACGATCGCAGTATTTGTGCTTGGCGCAACGATCATTGCGATCACTGTTCTGCTTCTGCTCGGACTGTCCGATCTGTATTTTGTGGATTCGATCCTGCGTCCGATCCGTGAGATCAACAGCAATACCGAAAAATTCGCACTCGGCGATTTTTCGGCGCGTATCAATCAGGAGAGTGAGGACGAGATCGGCGATCTCTGCGCCGGCATCAATCACATGGCGGATGAACTTTCGACCGCAGAAGCGATGAAAAATGAGTTCATCAGCTCCGTTTCGCATGAACTGCGCACGCCGCTGACCGCGATCAAGGGCTGGGCGGAAACGCTGACCGATATGGCAGGCGATGAAAATGCGGAAGCCGATCCCGAGATGATGAAAAAGGGACTGCATATCATTGTCGGAGAAACGGAGCGCCTTTCTGAAATGGTCGAGGAACTGCTCGATTTCTCCCGTATGCAAAGCGGTCATTTTTCTCTGCAAATGGGTACAATGGATATTCTTGCAGAGCTGGGCGATGCCGTTCTGATCTACATGGAGCGTGCAAAAAAAGACCGTATCCGCGTGATTTATGAAGAACCTGAAATGCTGCCCTTTGTCTACGGTGACAAGAACCGTATCCGGCAGGTATTCATCAATATCATCGACAATGCGATCAAATATTCCGATCCGGACGGACTGGTGGAAGTCACGGCAGAAGCAGCTGCGGATGACAGCGCCGTGCGGATCACCGTGCAGGATCACGGCTGCGGCATTAAGAAGTCCGATCTCGGAAAAGTCAAAACCAAATTTTATAAGCCGAATCATACGCGGCGCGGTTCGGGTATCGGACTTGCCGTTGCGGATGAGATCGTGTCTATGCATAACGGTACGCTGGATATCGACAGTGAGGAAGGCATCGGGACAACCGTTGTCATCACACTTCCGGCAAAAGACGCAAAATAAATACATCATCGAAAGAAACTCTTATGACAGATATGATAATACAACTGAACACATTTGCAGCGTTTGACGGGCAGGGACAGGCTGAACATTCCAATATGGAACGCAGATAATAACAAATTCAACGTATGAAAGGGGTATGAATTATGACAATGGCAATGATGAATCTGCTGGCAGATGTAACGATCGAGGGAAGCATGGGACGCGGTGTGAAAGTCGGTGCGATCATTTTTTCCGTATTTGCTGCCGCTGGACTGATTTTCGTTATCGTGAGCCTTCTGAAGAAAATCAGCAAATGCAATGTGGAGCTTGAGGCAGAGATTTCGGATATCAGTACCAAAGACATAAACGGTACAACGACCTATGCGCCTGTATACTCCTATTATTATGAGGGACAGGCTTATGAGCAGACATCCGGTGTCTATGTCAATACGCCGGGTTATCGTGTCGGAGAGAAAGTGACGATCCACATCAACCCGAATAAACCGGAGATGCTCCTTGATAAAAAGCGCGATCTGAAAACACTGATCGTTTTCGCTGTTGTTTTTGCGCTGTTCCTTGTGATCGGTATTTGTATGCTGCTTTTAAATTAAGGCACGCAAAAGGAGTCTGAATGATGCTTTCTGCGATGATTCAGAAGCAGATCATTGCCGGAATATTTCGTTTGCTGATCCCTGCGCTTTTGTTCGGCTGTTTTTTTTTGTGTTTATGGTGCGGTATCGTTTGAAGTGCAGGCGGTACACAGTGAAGCTCGAAGCGAAGATCACGGGATACCGCCGTTCCGGCAGCCGGAGTGCGGCCGTACCGCAGTATACATATATCTATGACGGCATGATCTATGAACAGTATGCCGAAAAAGGCACAAACTGGTGTAATTACAGAATCGGACAGACGGTCACGGTGTATGTTGATCCGGAAAATCCGGCTTGCTTTCAGGACAGGAAACGCGACAGGCATATTCTGTATATCGTCGGTTTGCTCTTTGGCATCTGGCTTTTTACCGCTGTACTGGCGGTCATACGCAGAATTATTTATTTTTATTTATTCTAATAGGATTCTAAGAAAGACGATATCCATACGTTGGCATGATATGCACAATATTGATGATATCACGAAAGGATTGATTTTTTGTCAGAACAGGAAAAGCTGACTGCGGAGCAAATTGATTCCGCTGCGGCAGAACAGTCCGCTGCTAAGGCGGAATATGCACATAAATCGAAGATCGGCGGACAGGCGCTGATCGAGGGCATCATGATGAAAGGCGCATTTCGCTGCGCAATGGCCTGCCGGCTGCCAAGCGGTGAAATAGATGTTGAAACATGGGATGTGCCTGCATCCTTTGAGACGGATCCGAAAACCGGAAAGCAGCGCATTGTCCGGAAATGGTATAACCGTGTACCGCTTGTGCGCGGATGCGTCAATTTTGTGATGTCAATGGTGGACGGCTACCGCTGCATGATGAAATCAGCAGAAAAGCAGTTCGATGAGGAAGTTGATGATTTCTGCGGCTGGAAAAAGCATGAGAAGATCGACAAGCTCACCGAGGAACAGGCATTTGAGCAGTTTCAGGCATGGTTTCCGGAATACCGCCGGAACAAAGACCTCGAAAATAAGAAAAAAGATAAGGATTATCAGCCGAAGGGCGATCCGGATGCCGGAACGATCCGTTCACGCTGGGTGTATCTGCAAAAAGCATCCGAGAATTATGAATATGAAGAACCGAGCAAGTTTGAGAAATGGCTCGATGAAAAACTCGGTGATACGATATTCAATATTCTGATGACGATCGGCATGGTACTCGGAATAGTGCTTGCATTTGCGCTGTTTTTGTATCTGCCGCGTCTGGTGGTGTCGTTTGTCAAGCCGCTGACGGACAGCCGCATTATCAAATCCTGTGCGGAAGGTCTGGTGAAAATCGTTCTGTTTGTCGCGTATATGTGGCTGACGGGCAAGGCGAAAAGTATTCGCAGAACCTACGAATATCACGGTGCGGAGCATAAGACGATCGCCTGCTTTGAGGCGGCGCTGCCCCTGACTGTTGAGAACATCAAAAAACAGACCAGATTCCATCCGAGATGCGGAACGAGCTTTATTTTCCTTGTATTGCTGATCGGCATATTCTTCGGATGCTTCAATCCGTATAAAGAAGTATTGCCGCGTGTGCTGTTCGGACTTGTACTGCTGCCGGTTATTATGGGTGTCAGCTATGAGCTGATCCGCATTGCAGGAAAATATGATAATCTGCTGACACGCATTCTGTCTGCACCGGGACTTTGGATGCAGCGCATCACCACGAGAGAGCCGAATGCGGAACAGATCGAATGTGCGATCGCGGCAATGAAGCCCTGCATCCCCGAAAATCTCGAAGACGACATCTGGTAAGTGCGCAGGGGGCATGAGCGAATAACATGAAACAATTTGATCCGGCACTGCACCGTCAGCTTACGGCTGTGCTTGCAGATGGCGGCATTGATGATGCCGAACTCGAAGCAAAATGGATCCTCGAAGATACCGCATCCGCAGAAGATGCAAAAGCGGTCGCTGAAAGACGGGCAGCACATGAACCTCTGCAATATCTGCTCGGTCAATGGGAGTTTTACGGGATGCCGTTTTTTGTCGGTGAAGGTGTCCTGATCCCGCGTCCGGATACCGAAACGCTCGTTGATGCGGTGCTTTCCCGTGTCCATGATCAAGCAGGACAGCAGATTCTCGATCTCTGTACCGGCAGCGGATGCATCGCACTTGCCCTTGCGGCAAATCTGCCGCTGAGCAGGCTCACAGGTCTGGAGATCAGTCCTGCGGCTCTGCAATATGCGCAGAAAAATCAGAAAGCACTCGGTCTTTCCAATGTGCAGATGCTTTCCGGCGATGTGCTTGCGCCGGATACTGCCGCACAGTATCACGAATTGGCGGCGATCGTCAGCAATCCGCCCTATCTGACAGCGGATGATATGCGGCATTTGCAGCAGGAAGTAACTTATGAACCGGCTGCGGCGCTTGACGGCGGTGCAGACGGTCTGCATTTTTATCGTGAAATAACACGGATCTGGTATGATTCGCTCTGTTCGGGCGGATTGCTTGCATTTGAAGTCGGTATTTATCAGGCAGAAGATGTTGCCGCAATATTATCTCAAAACGGATTCGGATGTATCGAGCGCATCCGTGATCTCGGCGGCATCGAACGTGTCGTGCTCGGACGAAAGGAACTATCATTATGACCAGAAAAGAACGCTCTGAGGCATATTTACAGGAACATGGCGTGAAGATCAACCCGAATCTTCCCGATATCGAATCGAATACACAGATCAAATCGGGTGAAGCAATTCTGCGGCGTGCCGTGGCGGCAATGCTTGCTTCACAGATCGCCGTTGATCTCGGCGAGGGCAATAATGTGCAGGAAAGTGCGGCATTTTTCACAAAGCTGATCTATCGCTTTGATCTCGTAGATGAACTGACAGATGTGGAACGTATGCTCTTTGCGCTTGCAAATCCGCAGTATCATGCAGAACTGTCGCCTGAGGACGGCAGACAGCTTTCATGGCGCATCGAGATGTGTATGCCGCTGTTCTGGGCGTGCGGTCTGCTGAAGGGCGATATGCCCTATCCTGATCATCCGTCTGATATTCAGGGACTTGTGCGCATGATCGGTGCAGCGGAGAATTTTGATGCGCTCCTGACGCTGGTGAAAGTGCGCACGAATGAGGAAATTCTCGATCAGGCAGACCTGATCTTCCGCATGGACTGGGCTTGCGCAGAGGCAAGGCTCAACCGCACGGATATTACCGGCGGACTGGATTATGATGTCGTTGTGGAACAGCATAAAGGTCTGAACTGGATCATCGGTGCGTTTGATGCAGAAAACTGGGATACCGTCAGACCGCATACCTGATCGAATTGCTGAGAAAGGAACTGAATTTATATGGCTAAGGCTGAATTGAAGAAGAAATCCACGATCGTTGAGAAGAAGATCAACGGCGAAGAACGCGAAAAGGCACTCAAAGCCGCGATCGCACAGATCGAAAAACAGTACGGCACAGGCGCAATTATGCGGCTTGGCGACGATGAGATCGTGAAATGTGAGGCGATCTCGACAGGCTCTCTGACACTGGATATGGCACTCGGTATCGGCGGCGTTCCGCGCGGAAGAATCGTTGAGATCTACGGACCGGAAAGCTCCGGCAAGACGACCGTTGCCCTGCAAATCATCGCAGAGGGACAGAAAACCGGCGGCATTGCGGCGTTCATTGATGTTGAACACGCACTCGATCCGGTCTATGCGCAGGCACTCGGCGTGGATATCGACAATCTGCTCGTATCACAGCCGGACAGCGGCGAACAGGCTCTTGAAATTGCAGAAGCACTTGTTCGTTCCGGTGCGATTGATGTCATTGTCATTGACTCGGTTGCCGCGATGACGACACGCGCCGAGATCGAAGGCGAAATGGGCGATTCCCATGTCGGTATGCTCGCCAGACTGATGTCGCAGGCAATGCGCAAGCTTACACCGGTCATTGCAAAATCAAAATGTGTCGCTGTCTTTATCAATCAGGTGCGTGAGAAGATCGGCGTGATGTACGGCAATCCGGAAGTCACGACAGGCGGCAGAGCGCTCAAATTCTATTCCTCTGTCCGTATGGAAGTGCGCAAGGGTGAAGCGATCAAGAACGGTGCGGAAGTCATCGGCAACCGTACCAGAGTCAAGGTCGTCAAGAATAAGGTCGCACCGCCTTTCAAGGAGTGCGAATTTGATATCATGTACGGCAAGGGCATTTCCCGTATCGGTGAGATCCTTGACCTTGCAACAGAACTGGATATCATCCACAAAAGCGGTTCGTGGTTCAGCTACGGCGAACGCAAGCTCGGTCAGGGCAGAGATGCCGTCAAGGAGCTTCTGGAATCCGATTCCGCATTGACACAGGAAGTCGAGAAGAAGATTCTGGAAATGAAAGAGAATATCGTTCTTGCATCCAAGAAGAATAAGAAGGCGGCTGCCGTCACGGAAGCAAAATCCAAGGCGGAAAGCGCTGCTGCGGCAACCGGCGCGGCACTCGATGCGGCGGACAGCGATTCGGATGATGATTTCGAGGAGTTTGCACCTGAGGAGTGATTTGCATGAAAATCACCGGAATCACCAAAGAAAAAGGAAAACTCTATGCTGTCATATTTGAGGATGACAGCAAACTCTGGCTGCACGCTGATCTGCTGATGGATGCGGCTCTGTGCGTCGGAGATGAGCTTTCGCCGGAAAAGATCGCGGAGCTGAAACAGCGTGCCGCAGAGCATCGTGCGTATGAATACGGGCTGTATCTGCTCGAAAAGCGCGGTTATTCCTATCGGGAGCTTTATGATAAGCTGATCGCCGCGCCGAATGCGGAAGAAGATGCCGTTCTGAAAGCGCTCGAAAAGCTGACGCGATACGGTTTTCTCAATGATGCGCGGTATGCCGAACAGCTTGCCCGTTATTATACAGAAGGAAAAAAGTATGGTCTGCGGCGTGCGGAATTTGAGATGCGTCACCGAGGACTTTCGCAGGCGGATATTGACGATGCGCTTGCGGAATACGATGATCCGGAACGGATCTCGGAGATGCTGCTGGATATTCTGCAAAAGAAATATGCGCGTGTGCTGTGTGATCCGGACGACCGCAAAGCGAATGAAAAGGTTACGGCGGCACTTGTCCGGCGCGGTTTCACGTATCAGCAGATACGATATGCAATAGAGGATTATTTTGCGGCAATATGATACTTCCTGCGCGGATGCGCAAATATTTTGTCTCTTAATTAGGAGTGAAAGATGAAAGTCAGCATGGTATCACTTGGCTGTGCCAAGAATCTTGTGGACTCTGAACGAATGCTCTGGCTGCTCAAAGAAGGCGGCTATACCCTCACGACCAATCTCGCGGAAGCGGATATCGCGGTCGTGAATACCTGCGGTTTTATTCAGGCGGCAAAGGAAGAAGCGATCGAAACCATTCTCGAACTCGGTTCGCTGAAAGCATCCGGTTCATTACAGAAAATCGTCATCACCGGCTGTCTTGCCGAGCGCTATCAGCAGGAAGTCGCAGAGCAGTTCCCCGAAGCGGATGCCGTGATCGGTATCGGCGACCAGTCTGATATCGTGCGCGTTCTCGATGAGATCACGCAGGATCAGCGCGTCACACATTTTGCACCGAAATGCAATATGCCCCTGACAGGCAGACGGGTTCTGTCAACCCTGCCGTTTTATGCATATCTCAAAATTGCAGAGGGATGCTCCAACGGCTGTACCTACTGCGCAATTCCGGCGATCCGCGGCAAATTCCGGTCTGTTCCGATGGAAGATGTCATTGCTGAGGCAAAGGAGCTTGCGGCACAGAATATCACGGAGCTGATCGTTATTGCACAGGATACGACGCGCTACGGCGAAGATCTGTACGGGGAATCCCGTCTGCCGGAGCTTCTGACCGAGCTTTGCAAAATTGACGGATTCCGCTGGATTCGTGTATTGTACTGCTATCCGGAACGTATTTCCGATGAACTGATCGACGTGATCGCAAGAGAGCCGAAGATCGTCAAATATCTGGATATTCCGGTTCAGCACAGCAGTGATGCGGTATTGCAGGCGATGCGGCGCAAATGTGATGCGGCAAGTTTGCGGACACTTTTTGCAAAGCTGCGTGCGCGTATTCCGAATATGACACTGCGGACGACACTGCTTGTCGGATTTCCCGGCGAAACCGATGAACAATTCACGGAATTATCGGAATTTGTGCAGGAGATGCGGTTTGACCGTCTCGGATGCTTTGCCTATTCCGAGGAAGAAGGCACGATCGCGGCACGCATGGAAAATCAGGTCGATGAGGATGTCCGGAAACGGCGTGCAGACCTGCTGATGGAACAGCAGATGCAGATCGCGGCAGAGCTGAATGCGGCGCGTGTCGGAACGGATACGGAAGCGGTCATCGAGGGCTATGACCGTGAGGCAGAGGCGTGGCTTGCGCGGACTTCCGCTGATGCACCGGATATTGACGGCAGGCTCTATATTGCCGGAAAACCGGATGACGGCTATCAGATCGGACAGTATGTACGGGTGCATCTGACTGCAACGGTCGATGATTATGATTTAATTGGAGAGGTGACCACGCTTGAATACGCCGAATAAGCTGACGCTGCTCCGCGTCCTGCTCGTACCGGTATTTGTCCTGCTGTTTTATGTGCAGTTCCCTGCGCATTATCTGCTTGCAGCGCTGGTATTTGTCGCGGCGGCGATCACGGATGCCGTTGACGGACATCTTGCCCGAAAGCATCATCTTGTCACGGATTTCGGCAAGTTCCTTGATCCGCTTGCGGATAAGGTGCTGGTTGTGACGGCGCTTTCCTGCTTTTTACAGCAGCAGAAGGTCAATATTGTTGCTTTTTTGCTGATCGTATCGCGTGAATTTATGGTGTCGGCACTGCGGCTGGTGGTTGCCAATAAAGGCACGGTCGTTGCGGCGAGCTTTGCAGGCAAACTGAAAACCGCATTCACAATGGTTGCGCTGATCGCGGCGCAGGTCTACTGGTCATTCCGGTTGGATTTCGATGCATTCGGGCTTGCCTTGCCGGATACTGTATATACGGTTTCGGAAATTGTTCTGCAAGTGCTGTTCTGGATCGCCGCCGTGCTGACGGTCTGGTCGGGTATCGAATATCTGAAAGCATACTGGAAGGACATCAATCCCGCAAAGTGAATACAGAATGAGCCGCAGGATCGCAGGATCCTGCGGTTCTTTTGTTTTTTTCTGATGGTGATGACATTAGCGGGATCTGGTTCTCAAGTTTTTTAAAATATACATTCGGACGATGGATAAAGACTTGCAGACGAAATCTATCAATATAAGCACACACTGCCGATCACGCATTTTCTGTATTCACCCATTGCAATTCCTGCGAATTTATGCTATAATATAAGTTGGCTTGCTGTCCGCAGGCAAGGAAAAACGGAAAGGAAGATCACTGATGAGAGATCATGCCGCACAGACCAGAGAGGGCATCCGCAGCGTTCTGGAAACATTTACGCATACACCAAAGGCTTGCGTACAGAGTTTTGGCTGTCAGCTTAATTTCTGTGACGGAGAAAAATATAAAGGCATTTTGCAGGATCTCGGCTATGAACTCACGGAAATACCGGAAGATGCCGATGTTATCCTCATGAATGCCTGTGCTGTTCGTGCGCACGCCGAATCGCGGGTGATCGGCAGACTCGGTGCATTGAAGCCGATCTATGAGAAAAATCCGCGTCTTGTGGTCGGATTATGCGGCTGTATGGCAGAAGAAGACGAGGTTCGCGCTCTGCTCCGGAAATCCTACCCGTTTGTGAAGCTGATTCTCGGCGCAGGCGCTATGGAAAAGCTGCCGGACGGACTGCTCTCGGTCTATCAGGGTGAAAAGCATCACGAAACACTCCAATTCGCCGGATTGCCCGATGAATCGCTCCCGACCGTTCGGGAATCGTCCTTTCAGGCGAGTGTTCCGGTCATGTATGGCTGCAACAATTTCTGCACATACTGCATTGTACCCTATGTGCGCGGCAGAGAACGCAGCCGGAAGCCGGAAGCGATCGAGCAGGAAGTTCGCAGTCTGGTCGCACAGGGTTTCCGTGAGATCCTGCTGCTCGGTCAGAATGTCAATTCCTATGGCAGAGGTCTGGATGAGGAGATCAATTTTCCGGCACTCCTGCGGCGGCTTGATGCGATCGAGGGCGATTATTTCATCCGGTTTATGAGCTCACATCCGAAGGATGCCACGCCGGAACTGATCGACACGATGCTGCATTCCAAGCATATTGAGCATCATCTGCATTTGCCGGTACAATGCGGCAGCAATCGTGTGCTGAACGAGATGAACCGCCGCTATACCGTTGAGAAATATCTCGAAACGGTCGATTATGCGCGTGCGCAGTCACCGGATTTCGGATTTTCAAGTGATCTGATCGTCGGATTCCCGACCGAAACGGACGAGGATTTCGAGGGTACCATGCAGATCATTGAGCGCGTGAAATATGACAATTTGTATACGTTCATTTACAGTCCGCGCAGCGGTACAAAAGCCGCTGAGATGCCGTTTGTATCGACACCGGAACAGATCGCCGCACGCATGGAGCATCTGCTGAAACGGCAGCGCGAGATTTCTGAGGAGTATAATAAGCGCTTTCTCGGTAAGACGGTACGTTTTCTTGCGGAAAAGCGTGATCCGGAAACCGGACTGCTGCTCGGCAAAACACGCGAAGGACTGGTTCTGGAAGCACTGGGTACAGATGCGGATATCGGAAAACTGCTCGATGTCCGTGTGACCGCCGTGAAGAACTGGGCATTGACAGGAGAATTATTGGGAATATGATTCTGACGGAAACGGAACAGCAGGAATATACTGCAAAGCAGATCGAACTGAGCAAACAGATCACACTGACGGACAGCCGCGATTTTTCTGCGCTGAAAACGGTCGCAGGCGTTGATCTTGCTTACTGGAATCTGCCGGACGGCCGTGAATATGCTGTCTGCTGTATTGTATTACTGGATATGCAGACACATGAGGTGCTGGAAAAAGTATCGGCAGACGGTGCGATCACTGTGCCGTACTGTCCGGGATTTCTGGCATTCCGGGAACTGCCGCTTGTGAAGCAGGCTGCGGAAAAACTGCAAATCAAGCCGGAATTATATGTCTTTGACGGCAACGGTTATCTGCATCCGCGGCACATGGGCATCGCATCTCATGCATCGCTCATGCTCGGCACACCGGCATTCGGTATTGCAAAGACCTATTACCGCGTACAGGAAACGGATTACACCGAACCTGCGCCGGAAGCCGGCAGTTATACCGATATTGTCATTGACGGCGAGGTTTACGGCAGAACACTGCGGACGCATACCGACGTCAAGCCGGTGTTTGTATCGGTCGGCAGCGGCATCTCACTTGATACTGCGACAGAATTGGCAATCCGTCTGACGGAGAAAGAGAGCCGCATTCCGCTCCCGACACGCCTTGCCGATCTGGAAACGCATACCGCACGTACCGCATTACAGAATCAGACACAGCAATCATCCGAACAATAAACAGAACACAGGGAGGTACTAAGAAATGAAGAAAGCAGTTACAGGAGCAATTCTCATCGGCGCTACAGTGCTCGGCATCGGTTTTATCTGGCATCTGGAGCACGGCATTTCGCTGTTTGCACGGGTTGATCTCGGCGACAGCAGCACGAATACGCATTCCAAAGCGGATATCCGCGAAGCAGTTTCGACTGTTCGGAAAGAATTTCAGGATTATGAGGGCTGCGTCATGACAAAACTCAAATACAGCGAGGAACTGACACAAATGGAGCTGGATCCCGATATTTCCAACGGCATCTGGGAGGATTATGACGATATTATCGTTCTGGATTCCACATTTACAACAAGCGCATTGGTATCCGAAACGGGATGGGACGGTCATACGCAGCGCGGCTGGAAATGGACTGTTCTGCATACCGCGGACAATGGATGGCAGTGCTACGGCAGCGGACGCGGATGAATATTCTGTTTTTTATTATATTGATATAAGGAGAAAATGAAAATGGCAGATTTAATGGAAATGGCAAAGCAGCTCGGCAGAGAGCTTCAGCAGGATGAGCGTTACCTTGCATTCCGCAAGGCATCCGAAGAAAATGATGAGAATGAGGCTTTGCAGCAGCTTATCGGTGAATTTAACCTGAAGCGCCTTGACCTCGGCAATGAGGAAGATAAGGCAGAGCATGATGAGGAGCGCGTGAAGAAGCTCGGTGAGGAAGTCCGCGATCTGTATTCGCAGATCATGGCACACGAATCTATGCGCAAGTATCAGGCGGCGCGTGCTGAATTTGAGCAGCTTCTTGACGGCATCAACCGCGTGATCGCCTACAGTGCGGCAGGACAGGATCCGGATTCCTACGATCCGGCGGCGGCATCAAGCTGTTCCGGCGACTGCTCCGCCTGCGGCGGCTGCCACTGATCCGCTGCTATGGCAATCGAACTTGACCGTTCCAAGCTGTCCCCGATGATGCAGCAGTATCTTGCTGTCAAGGATGCATCGGGGGATGCGATCGTATTCTTTCGTCTGGGAGATTTCTATGAAATGTTCTTTGACGATGCGATCCTCGTATCAAAGCTGTTGGAACTGACACTGACCGGCAGGGACTGCGGACTGCCGACAAGAGCGCCGATGTGCGGCGTTCCGTATCATTCCGTCGAGCAATATCTGAAACGGCTCGTGAATCTCGGCTACCGTGTTGCGATCTGCGAACAGATGGAAGATCCGGCACTTGCCAAGGGACTTGTGGAGCGCGGTGTCATTCGCGTGGTCACGCCCGGCACACTGATCGAATCCAGTATGCTCGATGAATCAAACTGTAACTATCTTGCGGCGGTCTGGAGCAAGGATGAGGAGATCGCATTCTGTGCGGCAGATATTTCAACAGGTGCGGTGAATCTGCACCGTCTCGAAGGCAGATCCCGCACGGATGATCTCATCAGCCTGATCGACCGTTATCATCCGTCGGAGCTGCTGATCACAAA
>JAZQOZ010000031.1:0-3471 GCA_045628085.1 Oscillospiraceae bacterium
GACGGCTGGTACGATTTCTATGTTGGCATCAGCAAGATCCCCGGCAATCATCAGGATTGTCGTCTTGACAGCAGCATCAGTTTTGTGGTTGTCAATTCGGATTCCGATGACAACGAGGATATGTACAGCATTGACCTGACAGAATCCGAAAAAGAATGTGTATTTGATATTTTGAACCGTCAGTGCAGACGGTATCATGGGAAGGACTGCGCCGTACTTCTGGCTGAGTCCGAAAAGGAGCTGATGGATACAGCATGAGAATTATCAAACGTAACGGCGCTGAAGTGCCGTATGACTGTGAAAAAATACGAGCCGCCATATCCGCGGCGAACGATGAGGTGGCTGAGAAGATATCTGATACAACGCTAGGCTTTATCGTGGGAAAAGTCGAACAGCGTTGTGAAGCCCTTGCCAGACCTGTTCATGTCGAAGAAGTCCAGGACATGGTCATCGATGAACTTGACAAGGGCGAAGCGTACAAACTTGCAAGGCATTACAGCGAATACAGACTGCTGCACGAACAGCAGCGCAGGATGAACACCACGGACGGCAAGATCCTGAGTCTTCTTGAACGCAACAACGAGGAGGCCAAACAGGAAAATGCCAACAAGAACCCGATCATCAACAGCACGCTCCGTGACTATATGGCGGGAGAAGTCAGCAAAGACATCTGCCGCCGTTTTCTGTTTCCGGAGGATGTGATCGCTGCGCATGACGAGGGGATCATCCATGTGCATGACCTCGACTATATCGCTGAACCGATGCACAACTGTTGTTTGGTAAGTGCAGAAGCGTTATGCGCTGTGGGTTGCGGAGTGGAACAGCACGCTCAATTATAGCGGTTCTGTAGGTCTGTGGCAGTTCTCCAGCAGAGGTTTTGTGGACGGCATTACGGGCAACGTTGACCTCGATGTCGGCTATGTCGAATATCCGGATATCATCAAGACAAAGGGATTGAACGGATTCCCGCCTCCTGTGGTTGTTGAGGAGAAAGTACCCGTGTTTGAACAGGCTCCGCCTGCATCTGCATCCAACTCCGCCGTGACCGCAACGATTCAGATTGGAGAGGACACATACAAGGGCACATTGACAAAAATCTGAAAGCATTTCAGGCAGGGATTTCCCTGCCACATACATATCGATTGGAGGTGTTCGGTACTTAACAGTATAGTGGAGGTGCAGTATGGAACAGCAGAAAATCATTGATGAAATCAATTATTACAGAGCGCAGATATTAACAAGACTGCTTTTTGAAAACGATTTAATCACAGCTGGCGAATGCGACAAATTAACGGAGTTAAACCGAGCATCTTTCTCTCCGTCGCTTGCAGACTTATTACCGAAAACGCTTGAAAAATCACGCACTCAGAGTTAATATGTTGTACTGACAAAGGAGGTGATGCAATGATCATCCGTAAAATTGAAGCACAGGAACCCGTCGTAAAAAAGAAACTTCGTGTGGCTGCATACTGCCGTGTCAGTACTGAGAACGATGACCAGAAGGAGAGCCTTGAAGCTCAGAAAACACATTATGAGACATGGATCAAACGGCATTCCGACTGGGAGTTTGCCGGTGTATTCTACGATTTGGGTATCAGCGGAACAAAAGCAGACTCCCGTGACGGTTTACAGGCACTTCTGTATGCTTGTCGCACAGGAAGCATCGACTATGTGCTGACAAAATCAATCAGCCGTTTCTCCCGCAATACCACAGACTGCCTTGAACTTGTGAGAGAATTGCTTTCCTACAACATTCCGATTTATTTTGAGAAGGAAAATATCGATACGGGAAGTATGGAGAGTGAACTGATCCTGTCAATGCTCAGCAGCATGGCGCAGGATGAATCGGAATCCATCTCAAAGAATGTGAAATGGACGATACAGCAGCGAATCGAAGCAGGAACGTTCAAATTCGGATATCCGCCATACGGATATACCAAAGACGCCAACAGCAATTTTATCATCGAACCGTCTGAAGCCGATGTGATTCGTCTGATTTTTTCATCGTCACTGAGCGGTATGGGAACATACAAGATTGCACAGATGCTGGAGAAAAGAAAGATACCCACTCGTAAGGGCGGAAAATGGTCAGGTTCAACGGTTAAAGGAATCCTTGTGAATGAAAAATACTACGGTGCAGCGGCATTTCAGAAAACCTATACCGACAGTAGCTTTCGCCGTCACAACAACCACGGAGAAGTTGACCGCTACTATGCCGAGGAGCATCACGAGCCGATTATCAGCAAAGAGGTATTCGACAAGGTACAGCTTATACTGCAAAAACATATTGAAGAACGGAATATCGAAAGAAGCACCGACAAATATCATCAGAAATACCCGTTTTCCGGTATCATGATCTGCGGTGAATGCGGTGGAAAATTCAAGCGTCAGACACAACATTCGGGTATTGCGTGGGCTTGTACAACGCACCTTTATAATAAAGATGCCTGTTCTATGAAGTATATAAAGGATGAAGCGATAAAGGCGGCATTTGTAACTATGCTGAACAAGCTGATTTTTGGCTATCAGTTTATTCTGTCTCCGTATCTGGAGGCACTGAAGCTTTCCGATACAGACAGTAATCTTCTGAGCATAATGGATATCAAGAATGAACTTCAGAAGAATACAGACAGAAAACAGGAACTCAGAAAGCTCCGTGTCGGCGGTTTTCTTGACAGCGTGATGTATACGCAGGAACTGAGGCGAATCGAAAAACAGAACGAAGAATACCGTACAATGCTGAAAACACAAGAAAAAACAGCAGTGAACGGAAGCATCAAGGAAACCGAAAAACTGCTGCATTTCATCGAAGCACTCGAAACGCAGACAGAATTCAGCGATGAAGCTTTCACGGAATATGTGGAAAGCATTATTGTCTATTCCCGCACCTGCATCGGTTTTCGGCTGAAATGCGGACTGACACTGAAGGAGGAGTTATGTACGGGTACAGAATAATTGACGGAAAAGCCGTTGTGAATGAACAGGAAGCAGAAATTATCATCAACATATTTAACGGCTATATTTCAGGTATGAGTCTTCGGGATGCGGCGATAAACGCCGGAGAACCTATGGTTCACAGCATGGTGAAGCGTATTATCCGCAACTTCTGTTATATCGGTGACGACTTTTATCCTGCAATCGTCAGCAGACAGACATTTTCAAAGGCAAATGCTGAACTGATCCGCAGAGCCGAAAAGCATAGCAGAGGAAAACGGCTGAAAGCACCGCCTGTCTATACAGAATTTACACTTGCTGAACCGGCAATGCATTATGATGATCCAATCGCACAAGCGGAATATATGTACAGTATGATCGGGGTGATAAAATGAACGTAATAAAAATACCTGCCAGACAGCAAAAAGGCAATGCCGCCGCAAAGGAAGAAATCCAGCGTTTGCGTGTGGCGGCATACTGCCGTGTCAGCACAGACAATGAAGAACAGGCATCCAGTTATGAGAGCCAGATTCAGCA
>JAZQOZ010000032.1:0-58144 GCA_045628085.1 Oscillospiraceae bacterium
ATTCTCGATCAGGTTCTGATCATCGGTAAAGTTCTGGACGTTAAAGGAAACGATCTCAAGACCCATGCGATTGAGGTCAGGAGCGGCGTTTTCCTGCACCTTTTCAGCGAATGCCTTACGGTCATTGACCATTGCTTCGAGCGTCATCTGACCGACGATCTCACGCATATTACCTTCGAGCACCTCACGGGCGATCTTGGCGATATAATCGGTATCGCGGTTCAGGAAGTTCTCAGCACCGAGCTTAATGAGCATCGGATCGCTGGAAACCTTGATATTGACGTTCGCATCAACATTGATATTGATGTAGTCGGCAGTCGGAACGGCGCTGGATGTTTTCACATCGACGGCAATGAGCTGGAGTTTCAGTTTATCGACTCGCTCAAAGAACGGGATACGGATGCTTGCTTTTCCGATGATGATCTTCTTGCGCAGACCGGAGATGATGTAAGCGGTATCGGGCGGCGCTTTCAGATAGCCGGAGGCAATGATAAAGATTACAATGACAACCACGACTGCGATAATACCGATCGTGATCGGATCGGCAGGCAGGGAGATCATTGCTGCGAGTAGGTTGGTGAGTAATAACATAGTAATACTTCCTTTCTGTTCTGTCATCTGCAAGATGTTACAAAAATTCGGACACAACACAGCATCGTTGCCATTATCGCATCCGTTGGGGATATTATACCACAATTCGATTTGCTTGTCAAGAGATTCTGTCATGTAATCTGTGAATAATTTGCAAATTCTGCGGACAAATGAAAATGCCAAAGGGAAAATCCCTTTGGCACAGTCCATGGTAGAATATGGCACAGCAAAATGATATGATTCAGCGGCGGAGATAGCGTGAAGTTGTTTTGCGTTTTTTCTGTTCATACATGATCTGATCTGCCTGTGCGATCAGCGAAAAGAACTGCATATCCTTTTCGATCGGTGTAACGAATGAACCGATGCTCGCATTCAGTTCGTATGGCTTATTGATGGCAGCATTGGCAGCCTGAAGCTGCTGACTGAACTGTTCTTCAAAGGCTTTGGCATCCTCTTCGTTCAGACCGCAGCAAACCGTGATAAATTCGTCACCGCCGAAACGTGCGCAGATCTGACCTTCGCGGCAGCAGTTACTGAGAATTTCGGCGAGTTTCCGGAGTGCAAAATCGCCTTCTTCATGCCCGAAATGATCGTTGACATATTTCAGTCCGTCCATGTCGATAAAGGAGATCATCATGGTATCATGATGCTTCATACTGCGCCGGAACATTTTATCGGCAAGCCGGACAAATCCGTTGCGGTTATAGATGCCGCAGAGCGGATCGATCACATAGATGCGGTCAAGCTCGCGGATCGTATTATTCAGATTCAGCAGTTTGCGGATGCTCTCGAAAGAATGACTGATGCTCATGAGTATCGAATGGCAGATCGGTGTGCGCAGCGGAAAATCGGTATTCGTAAAGATATAATATCCGAGGCAGCGCTCACGGAAATGCAGTGGGAACACATAATGCATATTGCCGCCGTTTTCCGGCTGAACAGGGAACAGCTCCGCACTGGGGAACCGGCTGACTTTTCCGATATTGCCCTTCTGCCAGATCAGCGGTGCGCTCATATACTCCGTATAGCCTTCTATCAGGAACGCAGCGTGAGCAGCTTCTCTTGTATCCAAAGAGATATCCTCGTCATCATCGGATTTTTCCTGAAATGCATTTTCCCAGTTTTCACACAGACAGATGCAGCATTGGTCGCAGTCGATCTGATCCAGATATTGGGAAATGATCTGGATACATTCTTCAGCCGTTTCACTGACCGCCAGAGAGGATGTCAGCTGATTGAGCAGGTTGATCCCGTTCCGGTACTCCTTGAGCGTATCATAGCTTTCGGCGCGGAAACTGCGCTGATCCATTATAACACCGGACAGGCAGCCGCAGCTTTCCTGATAGACCGGCTGCGCATCGAGTGTGATCGTATTCTCACAATCTTCTCCGCGGAAAAGACGGTCAAATACCATGCAGGCTGCTTTTCCTGCTTCTGCAAGCGGCCGTGCAATGGTCGTCAGGGAAGGATAGTGATGCTGTGCCAGATATGTGTGGTCGAATCCTGTGACAATGACATCACCCGGAACGCGGATGCCGTGTCCATTCAGAATACTGACTGCTTCGAGTGCCATTGCATCATTTGCGGCAATGATGGCATCGGGCAGGGGCATTCCGCTTTCGAGCAGGATTTCAGCGGCGCGTCGGCCGTCAGCCGAATGAAATTTGCCGAAATAGATGCGGTTTTCATCGACGGGCAGATCATGTTCTGCCATGACAGCGAGGAAAGCCTCATATCGTTCTTTTGCTTCGGGATTATTCAGCGGACCGGAGATATAGTTGAATGTTTTACAGCCGTGTACGGAGATCGTGTGTTCAACGATCTGCCGCATAGAAGCTGTATTGTCAATATGGATATTGAAAAAGGAAGGATCGGTGCTGCTGTCGAAAACGACTGCCGGAATGCCGGATCTATGGACTCTGCGCAGGATATCATCACGGGCATCCGGATCAGGGAACGTATTTGTAACCAGGATCGCACCGTCAAACATTTTAAGGTTGGCAAGCCGGTAGATATTGCATTCGCCGATGTCATACAGACTGTTTTCGAGTGCTCCGCCGAGGGACGCAAAGACGGTGATGTTGAAATTCAGATCTCTGGCGGCATCTGAGATGCCTTCCAGGATACCGCTTTGGTACTCATCGTCCGTTCCGGCGATAAAAACAGCAATATTCCGAATCGAGTCTTTCTCCATATTGATTCCCCTTTTCAAGAATGAATTGGTGTATCAGAACATTCTTACTTATATTATATCATAGTATAACAGAAAAATCAATGGAAAAAATAGAAAAATGAATCATTCTATGAAAAAGTAAATACTATTACATATCACCGTGCTGCACTGCCGGTACAGATGCGCCGCATCGTGTGATGACAGATTTGTGCGAATTGCCGATTGCTTTTTTTCTGGGAATATGGTATAATAATATCTGCGTTTGATCCATAGCACTACTGTCCGAACAGTAACCGGATGGGCTGTTATGTCAGATAATTCTCATCAATTCCTGAAAGAGGTGAAAAAAATGGCAAAAGAAGGCATCCATCCGACCTGCGAAAAGACCACTATTACCTGCCACTGCGGCAACGTGATCGAGGTTCTTTCCACAAAGAAGGACATTAAGGTTGAAATCTGCTCCAAGTGCCACCCGTTCTTCACGGGCAAGCAGAAGCTGGTCGATACCGGCGGACGTGTCGAGCGCTTCAACAAGCGTTTCAACAGAGGCTAATGCTTCACAGAAGGCAGTCGGGATATCCGGCTGCCTTTTTTACATTTATATGAAAGAAACGATTGCCGCCTCATGCACAATGCAGGCGGCATTTGCATACTATTATACAGAACGATGAGAGAAAGGGGACAGTTGACATTGCAGGAGAAACGAACGGTCTCGCCGCGGCGGCGTGCAGCCAGAACTTTTTTGCAGTCTGCCTGCGGAATGCTTGCGGCAGTGCTGCTGTACGCGCTGATCGGCTTGCTGCCGCAGTTCCCGAACTGGCAGCTTGCCCTGCTGATCCTGACCGCGTCAGCGGCAGCGGCAGGCATCGCGCGGATGATGAACTGAATATCCGTGACAAAGAAAAACCGCGGATCCGGCGGAATGACCGGATTCGCGGTTTGGATCATTTCAGCTTATCCATGAGCATTTCATAGCGAGTCGTGATGCCGCCCGTACCGGTAAAGCGATTCAGGCGAACGGTCAGACCGGAATAGCTGCCGTCAATGACAAGATAGTAGTGGTTATTTTCTTTTTCGATGAAATCAAGTGTCTGTTTTTTGCCGTCCAGCATGGTATAAATGATCTTGATCGCCGGTTCTTTGTCCGGATCGGGCTTTTCATCCAGATGCACTTCAGAAAAACTCAGTGTCGCAATGGAACGGTAGAATGTCTGATAGAGCTGCATGATATCTTCATCCTTCATCGCCGAAATGTCGATATCACCGAGTTTGTACTTGCTATTTGCGTAATCGAGGTACAGCGTTTCGTGCAGATCAAAGACATCGCCCATATCAATTTCGACAGATTTGAGCGTTTCGATCGTCGGCTCCACACAGTAGGGGAGCATCAGCGAGGTGATATCTTCATCAGCGAAGGATGTTTCCGCACGGTTGATCCGAAAGACCTGCTTGCTGTTTACATAGTAGCCGTAGATCTGTGTTTCGCTTTCGTCACTGGAAACCATGTCGCCGAACCAGATTTCCTCTTTCATAACGGTATTGCCGTAAGTGCCTTCCAGCCAGACTTTCGTATGCGGATGATCGAGTCCGTATTTTGCGAGATCATCCGGATCATCCTCAATATAGGCGGAAAGCTGCACACGAACGATCACGTCCATCAGATCGTTCATTTCAGAATTGGAAAGCTCAAGTTGTGCCGGCTGTTCCATTTTCCAGAAAAAATCGCTGCCGCGCTTTGCTTCGAGAACGGTCTCGCCGTCTTTTTCGACTTTATAATAATTGACCAGCGCACTGCTCGTATCAAAGAGATACATATTTTTCAGGGAATTGCGGTTTGAGCAGAAAACAGTACCGCTGTTATAGTCGATCGTAAAGACATCCGAAGAACCGTCGAGCATGGCGTAATACGAATCGTATGTCGGTGTTGCATCGCCGACATAGAGAATATAGGGATGTTCTTTATCGGTATCGGTCGTATAGACCTTGAGCGTAATGGGGTCGGAGAAACCGTAAATATCGGTATTTTCGCAGTCAAATGCAACAGTCTTGATCGAATGCAGGTCGCAGATATAATTGCAGATCGCGCTGACAGCGTAAGTGTTGACGTTGAAATTTTCGCCCTCGCTGATCTGCCACAGTCCGTCGATCCATGAGAAAACGGTTTTGCCTTCCTCATTGTTGATTTCGATATCCGTGACAGCATCCACATCAATTTGCAGAAGCTGTTTCGCTTCACCGATCTTTGCTTTTTCTTCATTTGCCTTGCTGAAGCGGTCAACAACGATAAACAGGACGGTCAGCAGAACGGCTGCTGCACCGAGGATCCATACCCAGCGAAACTGCTTCATGCATTTTTCCTCCTCAGCCAGACGACAACGCCAATCGCGGCGATCAGAACGGGGAATCCGACAAACAACGCGATCAGACCGCTTGCTTCAGCAGAGCTGTTGACATTCAGACTGTCGAAAGAACGGGCTTTATCCTGAATATTCATATCCAGATCGGAGTTATACATCCATGTGATAGAAGTCAGGAACAGCTGAAGCGGATTGATGAAGTAAGCATTGCTTGCGCCGGCATCGGTGATAAACTCCGAGGAACCGAAAACGATCAGCTTGGAATTATTATGCTCAGTATCAATGACATACGTAGAAAGCACCTGCGGCTGACCTTCAATGGTTTCGGGATCGGGCTGCATACCGCCGTAGGGGACGGATTTTGCGGTTGTCTGTGTACGGATGAGCGTATCGGCGGTCAGACGGCCGTAATTTGTACCGTAGATCGTGTAGAAGCTGCGGGAATACGGCATATAGGTCACGATGTTATTGACATTCGGCAGCAGAGCCGAAGTCAGGTCTTCACCGGTTTCGGTATTTGCCTGAATGATATCGCACATCATTGCATAAACATCCTTGTGGGAATGACGGTTTGCGTCAGTTTCTTCCACGCGGTCATAGTTCATGCCGATGCAGTAATTGCTGAGGAGCATTTCGATATTTTTGAAAACGGTCTTGGAATCATCCGGTGACATCAGGATGCTGAGGTGACCGCCCTCTCTCGTATATGCAAGGATCTTATTGTATTCGACATCGGTGATATCCTGTTTCGGTGATGCAATGACGAGGATGCAGCAGTCCGCAGGAATGGAAGCACCGGTCATGAGATTCAGTTCATTTGCGCCGTAGTTATAGTTCTGGAGATTGGCGGAGAGACGTGTCATATCGGAAAGCGGCACTTCATCGTGACCGGAAAGGAAATAGACTGTCGGGATTGTGCCGTCCACGACGGATTTCAGATAGCCTGTAAAGTAGTTTTCGGCGCGGAATTCCGCGCTGACGATCTGTTCATTTTCATCGAGCTGATAGGTATACATCAGTGTACCGGGCAGACGCTTGACCATATCGTTATAGCAGAACAGGAAATCGCCGGACGAGAGATTGAAAACGCCTTCCGGATTGATCTCACGGAGCGTTTCCGGATCGGTATCTGGATCGAAGTCGATGAGATTGAAGCATTTATGCTCTTTATAGGCGAGCAGTGTGCGGTAGAGTGCGAGACATTCGAGATCGCCTTCCAGATCTTCCAGTTCAGTGAGAAAGTAGACATCGACCTTTACATCTTTTGCATCGAGTTCAGTGAGATAATCTTCCGTTGTTTTTGTCAGAGTATACATACTGTTCGGTGTCATGTCGAAGTTGACGTTCAGGCGGTCGAAGATCAGATTCAGCGGGATCGCGACAGCGAGAACGAGGATCGCAAGGATCCATGCGAGTGCCGTAAACCGCTTGTTTTTCGCGGTAATTGATGCTTTGTCCATTGCAAATCCCTCCCGTATCAGGCGCGGCTCCAGCGGCGCTTTTCAATGACAATGACCGTCCAGATCAGCACCACGAGCGTAATTGTAATAAAGAATACGAGATCGGCGAGGCTGAAAAGTCCCTGTGAGAAAGCGCCGAACCGTGTTTCTGTTGAGAACCATGTAAAGATCTTTGCAAGCACCGGAACGGACTGGATCAGATCGGACTGCGTGAAGTTGTCAAGGAAAATGACAGCAAGCATCGCGGCTTCACCGAAGACAGCTGCGAGGATCGGATTATCCGTCAGCGAGGACATCAGAATGCCGATCGCAATGCAGACGAGGCTCCAGAGGAAGAAACCGAGATAGCCGCAGATCAGGCTCGGAACGATCAGAGAACCGTTGATGAGTGCAACGATCGGGAAGAACAGCGAGAATACCATCATCAGCAGGAAGACAGTCGCAACAGCAAAGAACTTTGCAAAGACGACCTGCGGGATCGTGATCGGTGCTGAGAGCCAGAGCGTTTCCGTCTTTGACTTGCGTTCTTCCGCGAAGGTACGCATGGTCAGCAGCGGGATCAGGAAAATGAAATAGAAGAAGCTGTTATAGAAAATATTGGAAAATGAGAATTTCAGCACATTGGAATCCATATTGGAAATGGCGTTGATGAAGCTCAGAGAGAACACCATGAGGAACAGTGCGCTGACGACATAAGCAAACGGAGAGCAGAAATAGGACTGCACCTCCTTTTTATATAGTGCAAACATCAGTCCTTCGCCTCCTTATCATTATCATCAGAAGCAGCATCCTCAGCAGGCGTTTTTGCCGCTTCTTCTGCTTCGCGCTGTGCATCCATTTCTTTGCCGAGTTCCTCGAATGTGTCCTCACGCGACTGCGCGGCAGTCAGCTTGACAAAGACATCTTCAAGGCTCGATTTGACCGAAGTGATCTCAAGCACCATGCAGTCCTCAGCGATGAGACGCGACATCAGCGGTTTGCGGACGGATTCGGAAGCAGCAGTAACAGTAAATGCATTGACGCCGTGCGCATCGAATTCCACATCATCGACAGAGAGGATACCCTCTGTATTCCGGATGATATCCGTGACCTTTGTGATCTCGCCTTCGACTTTCAGGCGGAGATGCAGGTCACCGCCGACCGATGCTTCCAGATTTGCGATGGTATCTTCAGCGCGGATCTTACCTTTATTGATAATGACAACGCGCTCACAGACCGCCGTGACCTCAGCGAGGATATGCGTGGAAAATATAATAGTATGTTCACGCGCAAGATCCTGAATCAAACGGCGGACTTCCATGACCTGTGTCGGATCAAGACCAACCGTCGGCTCATCGAGAATGAGGAATTTCGGAGAACCGAGCAGTGCCATTGCAAAGCCGACACGCTGCCGGTAACCTTTAGAAAGATTGCCGATGATACGCTTCTGTACATCGGTCAGGTGCAGGCGCTCCATCGCATTATCGACCTGCTTTTTCCGGTCATTTCGCGGTACGCCTTTGAGTCCGGCGGCAAAATCCAGATAATCCGCGACGCGCATATCCGGATAGACCGGCGGGATTTCCGGCAGATAGCCGATCCTGCGCTTGACCTCGATCGGATCCTTGTCGATGTCATAGCCGTCCACCAGCACGGTACCGGAGGTGGAGGGCAGACAGCCCGTGATCATGTTCATTGTTGTTGACTTGCCGGCACCGTTCGGACCGAGAAATCCCAGCACTTCGTGATCGCCGACTGTGAATGAGAGATCCTGCACAGCCGGATGCGTGCCGTAATATTTTGTCAGATTTTTGATCTCAACCATATTTTCCGCAAAGCCCCTTTCATCATTGCAGTAAATTAAAATATGCATCTCCGGTTACCCGTTTCCGGAGAGAATATGACAGGACATATTCATTTTATTATCGCAAAATAATATGAACAGGATATGAACAGACTGTGTATGAATTATAAATCTGCAAAAAGAAATATCCGTCATCCGGAAATGCAGAAATAATGCACGATGACGGATACAACAGTCATAGTCATACAATATGTAATAGAATCATAGCAGGGAGATGTGTTGATTCCGTGTCAGACAGAGGAAAATTGAAAATAATATACGGTCTGTTATATTTGTACGAATTATGAACGGCAAAATAAACAAAAATGTGAAACGCGATTTGGTAAAGTATCCGAAATGCGGCAGTGAGGCAGGATGTTTCGGTACAAAGTCTTGACAAAGTAAGGGAAAAACATTATAATGAATCTAGGTACTGTATAGGTGTCTCTATACGCATTTCGGAGTACAGGCGCAGCGGTCATGGATTGGATGCCGGATCGGAAACAAATGCTCCGGAAAGCATCCGGCACCGGATACAGAATCGGTACGGTGTGCCTATGCACGGGACAGGACACCGTTCACGTACCGTATCAATGCACAGTCCGCAGCTTCTCGGACTGACCGTGCATCTATTGCAGAAGCGAAAATCTTTCAAATTAAACGAGAGGGGAAAAAAGAATGCAATTCAAGAAAAACAGAGCGATCCTTTCTGCTGTTTTAGCAGCAGCAATGGCATCCAGCGCTTTGCTGTCAGTCGCAGCATCTGCACAGGGTCCGCGTACAAAGGATGAGAAGTTCGGCGATGAGACATACGCAGAACGCTTCATGTCCATGTATGACGATGTCTACACAAACGGTAAGCAGAACGGCTACCTGAGCGAAGACGGTGTTCCGTATCACGCAGTTGAAGAGCTGATCTGCGAGGCTCCGGACTACGGTCATGAGACCACTTCCGAGGCTATGTCCTATATCGTCTGGATCGCAGCAATGCACGACAACCTCGTAAAAGACGGTGTCGGCGGCGGCTCCGGCAACAATCTGTCTGATGCATGGAGTACACTGGAAGCTCTGATCCCGAAGAAGGATCAGCAGACCGGTTTCTTCCAGAAGTCTGAGCTGAGCGCACAGGCTTGTGAAGAGCATCCGGATGATGTTAAGAAGTATCCGTCCGAGGGCAGCTCCTCGAACACCGGTGTCAACCCGCTGCACAGCAAGTTCACATCTGCATATTCCAGCGAAGGCAGAGAGTATTTGCTGCACTGGCTGGCAGACGTTGATGACTGGTATGGATTCGGCGGTTCTGCACGCGGCCAGAAGGGTAAGCTGACCTTCATCAACACCTTCAACCGTGGTGACCAGGAATCCTGCTTCGAGACCATTCCGCATCCGTCTATCGAAGAAATGAAGTACGGTAACTCTCAGCAGGGCATGAAGTTTGCTTTCCAGGGCTCTACCGTTGCGTCTTGGTCTTATACCAACGCTCCTGACGCAGAAGACCGTGCAATCCAGGCTGCATTCGCAGCAAACCGCTGGGGTGTAGGCGATAAGACTGTTTCCAGCAAGGCTGGTATGATGGGTGACTTCTGCCGTAACGATATGTACGATAAGTACTATAAGAAGATCGGCTGCCAGAGTATGTCTTCTTCTTCTGCCGGTGAGGATGGCAAGCACTATCTGATGTCTTGGTATACCGCATGGGGCGGCGCTGCAGACGGCACATGGGCATGGCAGATCGGCTGCTCGCACGCTCACCAGTTCTATCAGAACCCGCTGGCTGCTTTCGGTCTGCTGTATGATGCAGATCTGAATGCAGGCATGAAGGCTGATGGCGCAACAAAGGACTATGAGACTTCTCTGACTCGTCAGCTCGAGATGTATCTCTGGCTGTCCTCTGCTAATGGTCCGTTCGCAGGCGGATGCACCAACTGCTGGAACGGTTCTTACGACAAGTATCCGAGCGGTGTTCCGCTGTTCCACGATATGGCATATATCGAGCAGCCGGTTTACGCTGACCCGGGTTCCAACAACTGGACAGGTAACCAGTACTGGGCAACCCAGCGTCTTGCTGAGCTGTACTATCTGGTCTGCCAGGATTCTACCTATTCTTCTAAGGGCTCCAGCATCCAGCCTGGCGGCATGAGCATCAAGGAAGCTCTGAAGACCGTTCTGGATAAGTGGGTTGAGTTCTTTGTTGAGAATACAAAGTTCACCGATGACGGCGATTTCGAGTTCCCGTCCAGCCTGAAGTGGTCCGGTGCTCCGGATTCCTGGGATGGTAAGTATACCGGCAACTCTGGCCTGACCTGCACGATCAGCGGCACCGGTAATACCGACCTCGGATGCGCATCCTCCCTTGCGAATACGCTGATGTACTATGCAAAGGCTTGCGGCGTTGAGGCTCCTGATAAGGGCGGCGATCTCGGAGAACAGGCTCTCTATACTTCTAAGGAACTCCTTGACCGTGTATGGGCTCTCGGCCGTGACGATCTCGGCTGCAGCAGAACTGAGCACAACGGTTCTCTGTCTCGTTTCTGGGCACAGGAAGTTTACACCGGCGGCAAGTCCGGTACATATCCTTATGATTATGAAGTCGGTCCGGGCGCAACCTTCATCTCCATCCGTCCGATGTATGAAGATACCGGCATGGAATATTCTGAGCTGTATTCTAAGCTGAAGGCTGCTTATGATGCAGACGTTGCAGCAGGCGCAAAGATCAAGGAATTCAGCGGCAGCTACTCCTATGGTATGGACTGCGCAACCGACTGCAGCGAGTTCGAGAATGTTGCAGCAGTTGATCTGAACTACCACAGATTCTGGCACGCAGGTGACGTTCTGATGGCTCTCGGCGGCATGGCTGAACTGTATCCTGATCTGACTCCGGGTCCGGATGGCGGCGCTACCACAACCACTACTACCACTACTACTACCACCACGACCACCACGAAGAAAGATGATCCCACAGATGCTGACTGGGGTAATGTCAACGAGTCCAAAGGGGATAGCCCTGAAATGCGCGTGGACGTTTCCGATGCTGTTCTCCTTGCTCGCCTTATCGCTGAAGATGCTGACGCGAAGGTTACTGAACAGGGTATGCTGAACGCTGACGTTAACGCAAGCGGCGCTCCGGATTCTGAGGATATCGTTAAGATCCTGAAGTTCATCGCAAAGATGATCCCGTATTCTGATCTCGGTCAGAAGGGCTGATCTCCTGTCTTTTGATATGAGTTCATAATGATGCAGAGCACGTCAATTTTGGCGTGCTCTGCTTTTTGTTGCTTTTTTCCCTTGATTTTCCTGCCGGAATATGTTATACTATAAAATGATGAACTATGAGTAGATTCAGTGCCATATATTACAAGAAAAGGGGAATTGCTGATTATGCCGAAAAGTATGACCGGATACGGCAGAGCACAGCGTCTTGCAGACGGCAGAGATGTGCTTGTCGAAATTCGTGCAGTCAATCATCGCTACTATGAATTTTCTGCCAGACTGCCGCGTTCGTGTATGTATCTCGAAGAAAAGCTCAAAACCTTTTTGAACGGCAAAATTGCCCGCGGAAAGGTTGAGGTTTCTGTGACCATTACCCGACCGGATGGCAAAGATGCGCAGATCGCGGTGAATCGTTCCGTCGCAGAGGGTTACATCAATGCGCTGCGGATGATAAATGAAGAAATGGGCGAAAACGGCAGCATTTGGCTGAAAGATGACCTGACACTCAGTACGCTGCTACGTCTGCCGGATGTCTTTACCGTAACGAAAGAGCAGGAGGACGAAAATGCAGTCTGGGCTGTCGTTTCGGATGCCGCCGCTGAAGCGCTCGATTCGTTCATCGCAATGCGCACGGCAGAGGGTGAACGGCTTGCCGCCGACCTGATCGGAAAGCTCTCCGGACTGGAATCCATGCTCGAACAGATCGAAGCGATCGAACCCGGCGTTGCTGAAAGCTACCGGCAGAGAATGCTTGCAAAGCTGACGGAATTGCTGGGCGATACGAATATTGATGAGCAGCGCATTCTGACGGAAACCGCGATCTTTGCAGAAAAAACTGCGATTGATGAGGAAACTGTCCGCCTGCACAGCCATATTGCACAGTTCCGGACGCTGATCGTTTCGGATGAACCTGTCGGCAGAAAGCTCGATTTCCTTGTTCAGGAGATGAACCGTGAAGTCAATACGATCGGTTCCAAAGCACAGGATCTCAGCATTACTCGTCTGGTTGTCGATATGAAATCTGAGATCGAAAAGATTCGTGAGCAGATTCAGAATATCGAGTGAGTGAAAGGAGCAAAAATGCGGCTGATTAATATAGGTTTCGGCAATATGATCTCATCTGCACGGCTCGTGACGATCGTCAGTCCCGATTCAGCGCCGATCAAGCGCATCGTGCAGGATGCACGCGACAGAGGCAGACTGATTGATGCAACCTACGGACGGCGTACCCGTGCCGTGATCGTGATGGACAGCGATCATGTGATCCTTTCCGCGATCCAGCCGGAAACGATCGCAGCGCGTCTTGCCGGCAGCACCGCCCCTGCGGAGGAGGAAACAGAAGATGAATAAAGGCTTGCTGATCGTACTGTCCGGCCCGTCCGGATGCGGAAAAGGTACGATCGTTCAGGAGATACTGAAAACGGGTGACTGTGCCGTATCGGTTTCCGCAACGACACGTTCGCCGCGTGAGGGTGAGGTGGATCATGTCCATTATCATTTCCTCACAAAGGCAGAATTTGAAGACCGTATCGCACAGGACGGACTGCTTGAATATGCTGAATACTGCGACAATTATTACGGGACACCGCGTGCAGAAGTAGAAGCGATGCGTGCATCCGGCAAGCACGTCATTCTCGAAATTGAGGTGCAGGGTGCATTTCAGGTTCGGGAACGCTGTCCGGAAGCAATTCTGATATTCACGATCCCGCCTTCGCTCACAGAACTGCGCCGCCGCCTTGAAAAACGCGGAACGGAATCCGCTGAGGTGATCGAAAAGCGGATCGCACGCGCACAGGAGGAGCTTCCGCTTGCGAAGCATTATGATTATATTGTTTTGAATGATGCGCTGGAGGACGCTGTAGCGGATTTCCGTTCGATTATCCGTACAGAATCCATGCGCCCGAATCAGATAGACTGGAACCGGCTTGACCGGAGTCTCTAAGAGAAAGGATTGACCTGTTATGATGCTCAGACCGTCAATGTATCAGATTATTTCAAAGAATGAGAGCTATTATTCTCTCGTTATCGGCGTAGCGAAGCGCGCAAGAGAGATTGCCGAAGCGCACGTTAAGGAAAAGGAAACCGCGAAGGCGGCCGCAGAAAAGCGTGCCAAAATGAACGGTGACCAGAAGATCCGTCTGGATGACAAGACCATGCGAATGGTCATTCTGGAGGAGAATCCGGTCAAAACTGCTGTTGATGAATTTGCAGCAGGAAAGTATAAGCTCATTGAGCCGGAAGAGGATAACGACCGCTGATGACAGACTATGTCGCAAACGGTTCTGCAATGCCGCTGATTATTCAGGTCGCACTGGATGCAGCGGCGTTTGGCTATGATTTGCTTTATAGTTATACCGCTTATGCAGACTGGGCAGAGAAGATCGTGCCGGGAATGCGTGTCGCCGTACCGTTTGGGAGAGGCAACCGCAGACGGCTTGCAATGGTGCTTCGGGTTGGACACGAGCCGGCAGAGGAAGGTGTTGTTCTGAAACCGATCGCGGCACTGCTTGATCCGGAGCCTGTTCTGACAGCGGAATTGCTCATGCTGGTCAACTGGCTGCATGAGCATACCTTTTGCACATGGTATGATGCAGTGCGTGCGGTTCTGCCGGGCGGATTGCAGATCCGGCTGGAGGAACGATATCTTCCGCTTGAACCGCCGGTCGGCGTGAAGCTGACGGAAAAGGAATCCAATTTTCTGCGGATGATGCAGCTTGCAAAATCGCAGCGTGAACGCGATGTGCTTGTGCAGGATGAGGACAGTGCCGAAAAGCAGAAGATCCTTGCGTCACTGGTACAGAAAGGCTGTCTGCTTGCGGTATCTGAGGGCAAGCAGCTGATCGGCGACAGTACGAAGAAAATGGTCAGACTGTCAGCCGGATATCTGGAAGATGCATCCGTATACCGCCCGACACCGAAACAGGCGCAGGCAGTACGGATCTTACAGGAGCATGAAGCGCTTTCCGTGAAGGAATGCGCCTATTTTGCAGGTGTCGGAGAAACCGTCGTGCAGAATCTTGTGAAATCCGGCATCGCCGAATTTTACGAGGCGGAGCTGCTGCGTGTGCCGAGAGATGCACAGGTGACGGTTGATCCGTCAGATACGGTGTTATCAGCGGAACAGCAGGCGGCTTATGATGCGGCTGCTGCGGAGATCATGGCAAAGAAAGCGGCGGCATTTCTGCTGTATGGTGTAACGGGCAGCGGCAAAACGGCGGTTTTTGAACAGCTGATCGCGCTGACGCTGAAGCAGAACAGGGGCGTTCTGCTTCTGATACCGGAAATTTCTCTGACACCGCAGGTCGTACAGTATTTTCAGTCGCGGTTCGGGAATCGAGTTGCACTGATCCACAGCGGACTGTCCCTTGCACAGCGACTGGATACGGATAAGCTGATACGCCGCGGTGAGGTGCAGATCGTGATCGGTACAAGAAGTGCCGTATTTGCGCCGCTGCCGGATATCGGACTGATCATTCTCGATGAAGAAGGCGAACATTCGTATAAATCGGAGCAGTCGCCGCGGTATCACGCGGCAGAAGTCGCAAAGGCACGCGCAAAATATCACAATGCCGTGCTGATGCTTGCATCGGCAACGCCGTCACTGGAAAGCCGGTATCTGGCAGAGCGCGGCGTATATCGTCTGCTGAAAATGACGAAACGGTATAATCAGGCACCGCTTCCGGCAGTTTCGATCGTTGATATGAACGAGGAACGTGCAAACGGCAACGGCAGTCCGTTTTCAGCGGCGCTTTCGGAAGCATTATACGAGAATTTGCAGCGCGGTGAACAGAGCATACTGCTGCTGAACCGCCGCGGATATCACACACTGCTGCAATGCACGAAATGCTATGAGCCGGTCTACTGTCCGAATTGTGCCGTACCGATGACCTATCACAAGACGAACGGTTCACTGCTTTGTCATTACTGCGGTCATGTGCAGCCGCCGGTAACAGTCTGCCCGAAATGCGGAAATGACCATCTGCGGCAAATGGGATTCGGAACACAAAAGCTGGAAGAAGAATTGCAGGCACTGCTGCCTGATGCGAAGATCCTGCGCATGGATGCCGACACGACAATGACGCGCACTGCGTATGAAACGGGATTTCGCGCTTTTGCGAATCACGAATATGACATTCTCTGCGGTACGCAGATGATCGGCAAAGGACTGGATTTTCCGAATGTGACGCTTGTGGGTGTGGTTTCGGTGGATAAGGCATTATTCGCCGGCGATTACCGCAGTTACGAGCGCACGTTTTCGCTTGTGACGCAGGTTGTCGGGCGCGGCGGCAGAGGAAAACGGCGCGGCAGAGCAATTTTGCAGACATATATGCCCGACCATTATGTGCTGAATCTTGCCGCGGAGCAGGATTATGACCGTTTTTATACGGAGGAGCTGTCATTGCGGCGCGCGCTGACATTTCCGCCGGTCTGTGACCTCTGTGTATTCGGATTTTCAGGGATCTGGGAGGAACAGGTCAGGATCGCGGCAGAACGGTTTGTCGAAATACTTGCGGAAACCGTCCGGCAGCAGAATCTGCGTCTGCCGCTGCGTGTGCTGGGACCGGTCGAAGCCGGATACGGCAGACTGAACGGCAAATACCGCCGCAGGGTACTGCTGAAATGCAAGAATACCGCAGAGATGCGGGCATTTATCCGCTTGCTGATGAAGCAGGCGTATGCAGACAAGGCATTTGTGAATGTATCCCTGTTTGCGGATATGAACGGTGACTGCGGTGTATAATGAATAATTAACAGTGCATAATGTATAAAGCGAAAGATGCTTTAAGATTTTTTGAAAGATGCGTGAAATGTATTGAATAAGCGGAAAAATCTGCTATAATTGATAATGGAAAATGATAATACGGAGGATACTGTCATGGCAAGGAATAAAAATGCCGCAAGATTTGTGGAGATCTATTCGCAGAAATCGCCGGGTGTCTGCAAAGTGCTGGTCGATATGGCGACAGGCGTGAATTACTTTTTCCATTCGGAAGCGGACGGTTACGGCAGTTCAGGCGGTCTGACACCGCTGCTCAATCCGGACGGCACACCGATCATTACGCCGCCGGAAATGTTCATGCCGCAGTGAAAGAACGGAAAACAGCGTGCAGTCCGGCTGCGCTGAAAGAGAATAAGGAGAATATCAATGGCAATTCGCAATATTGTAAAAGAGGGTGATCCGGTTCTGCGCAAGGTATGCAGACCGGTCGAGAAATTTGATGAAAAGCTCTGGCAGGTGCTGGACGACATGGCGGATACGCTCCGCAGTTCCGGCGGTGTGGGACTTGCCGCACCGCAGGTCGGCATCCTGCGCAGATATTTTATCATGATACTGGAAGAAGACGGCGAAGTGATCGAGGCGATCAATCCGGAGATCGTCAAGACATCGGGCAAGGTGCGCGATGTTGAGGGCTGTCTTTCCGTACCGAACCGCTGGGGCTATGTAACACGCCCGAAAGCAGTTGTTCTGCGTGCATACGACCGAAACGGCGAGCAGTATGAGATGAAGCTGAAGGATCTGGGCGCACGCTGCACCTGTCACGAATACGATCATCTGGACGGACATCTGTTCCTTGATCTGGTCGAGGAATTTTGCAGACCGGAGCAGGAATAAGGGATCCCGGCTGGAAAGCGGCCGGAGGAGAATAGAAATATGAATATAGTTTTTATGGGCACGCCTGATTTTTCCGTGCCGACACTGGAAATGCTTGTAAATGACGGACATACCGTGCAGGCGGTGCTGACACAGCCCGACCGTCCGCGCGGACGCGGCAAAAAGCTCCAGCCGACACCGGTCAGGGCGAAGGCGGAAGCATTCGGGATCCCGGTCTATACGCCGCAGTCACTCCGCAAAGGCGATGATGCAGCCGAAATGCTTGCACTTTTGCAGTCGCTGAATCCGGAACTGATCGTTGTTATTGCATACGGACAGATTTTGCCGAAGGATATCCTTGATCTGCCGAAATACGGCTGTATCAATCTGCACGCATCTTTGCTGCCGAGATGGCGCGGTGCTGCACCGATCCAGCGTGCAATTCTGGCAGGCGATCAGGAAACCGGCATCACGGCGATGCAGATGGCAGAGGGACTGGATACAGGCGATATGCTTCATGTCCTGAAAACACGCATTGCACCGGATGAAACTGCTGATACGCTGCATGACAGACTGTCTTTGCTTGCGGCAGAAACGCTGCGTGAAACGCTTGCATTACAGGAGCAGGGAATGCTCCGCCGTGTGCCGCAGGGCGAGGACGGCGTGTGTTATGCAGAGAAGATCACGAAAGAGATGAGCCGCCTTGATTTCCGCGCATCTGCTGTTGAGATCGACCGGACGATCCGTGCCGTGACCGGCTATGCCATGCTGAACGGAAAGCGCATCAAGCTGCTTGGTTCGAGCTATGAGCGCAAACATCCGAGCGATGCACCTGCCGGAACACTTCTGCGTGAGGGCAAGCATCATTTATATCTGGTATGCGGCGACGGTGAAGCGGTGCAGCTTTGTGCCGTACAGCCCGAGGGCAGCAAGCCGATGCGGATACCGGATTTTCTGAACGGAGCTGCATTGCAGGAAGGAAACTGTCTGACAGCGGCGGAGTAGATCCGCAGAAAGGGGACTGCGTATGTATATATTCGTCATCATATCGTTTCTGATTTCATTTGCTGCGCAGATCCATGTGCAGACCACATTCAAAAAATACAGCAAAGTGCGCAATGAGCGCGGAATGACAGGCGCAGAAGCGGCCAGACAGCTTTTGCTTGAACACGGCATTGCGAATGTACCGATCGAACACGTATCCGGCAGTCTGACCGATTATTATGATCCGGTCAGCAATGTGATCCGTCTGTCGGATGACGTATACAGCAGTGACAGTGTCGCGGCAGTCGGTGTTGCGATGCATGAAGCAGGTCATGCGGTTCAGTATGCGCAGAATTATGCGCCGGTCAAGCTGCGCAATGCGATCGTGAAGTCAACGAATATATCCTCAACGGTCTCATATATTCTGATATTAGCGGGATTTCTGCTCGGCGGCGGCAGCGGCAGAGTCGGTTACGGACTGATCACGCTTGGAATACTGTTTTTCTGCGCGGTCATCTTTTTCCAAGTCGTTACACTGCCTGTGGAGTTCAATGCAAGCGGCAGAGCATTGCGTGCATTGCAGGATTCTATGGTAATGAGCAATGAGGAGCAGAAATGTGTACGCAAGGTGCTTTCCGCAGCAGCAATGACGTATGTTGCGGCAGTAGCGGTATCCCTGCTGCAATTACTGCGCCTGCTTGCGATCAGAGGGCGGCGCAGATGATCGGACTGGATGCAAGACTGCTTTGTGTACGGACACTGATCCGTTCGATCCGATCGAAAAGCTATTCCAATCTTGCACTGACCGGAGCACTTTCGGATGCGGAGAACATCACGCCGCAGGACAGTGCATTGTGCAGAAGAATATTCCGCGGCGTACTGGAGCGAACGCTGACGCTTGATGCCTGTATCGCGGCGCATTCCAAGCGACCGCCGGAGAAACTCGATACGGAAGTATTATGTGTACTGCGGTGCGGCATATATGAGCTGCTGTATTTGCGGACACCGGAATCGGCGGCAGTCAATCTTTGGACGGAAGCCGTCAAGAAACTGAAAAAGAACAGCGCGTCAGGCATGGTGAATGCCGTTCTGCGCGGATTTATCCGCAGCGAAAAGCAGATTCCGCTGCCGCAGGACGAACTTGCGGCGATGTCGGTTGCATATTCTGTACCGCAGCCGTTATTGCAGGCATTGCTTACAGATCACGGAAAAGAAGCGATTACCGTATTTCTTGCAGATGCATTGGAAGTGCCGCCGATCTATATTCGCAGAAATCCGCTTTGTGAGAATGCGGAGCAGATGCCGAATGCAGAGCCGGTCACGGCTGTTCCCGGTGCATACCGGCTGACAAAGCGCATTGAAGCAGAAGAATCCGGAATATTCGGCAGCGGCAATATGCACGTTCAGGATCTCGCCTCACAGCTTTGCTGTCTGGCATTGGATCCGCAGGCAGGCGATACGGTTCTGGATGTCTGTGCCGCACCGGGCGGCAAAACTTTCACAATCGCGGAGCTGATGCTGGATCAGGGACAGGTTTTTGCCTATGATCTGCATGAAAAGCGTGTCGGATTGATCAGGCAGGGCGCGGAGAAATTATCGCTGCACTGCATTACGGCGCAGACCGGTGATGCGCGGACAACAGAAAAGCCGCAGGCGGACCGCATTCTTTGTGATGTGCCGTGTTCGGGCTTTGGTGTGATACGGAGAAAGCCGGAGATCCGCTATAAATCGCTTGATGAAGCGGAGAACCTGCCGGAGATCCAGTATGCGATCCTTGAAGCATCCGCAAAGGCATTGAAATCGGGCGGCATACTGGTTTATTCGACCTGTACCGTCCTGAAACGCGAAAATGAAGATGTTGTCCGCAGATTTTTAGCGGCACATCCGGAATATACACTTGAAAAACCGTGGCAGAATATACCGGCACTTGCAGCATACGGGCAGGAAATGACCACGCTTTTCCCGCAGATGCTCGGCAGCGACGGATTCTTTATCGCAAGAATGCGGAAAGGATAAGGATGTATATGAAGAGCGCGTTCAAAGCAGTCATGCTTGCGGCAATGATCGCCGCAGGTGCATGGACATCCGGCTGCCGTGCAGAGAATGCAGAAACAGTACCGGAAACAGAACTGTCTGAACCGATCATTGCCGAACCGGTTGATCCGGATGCGATGACCGAAGGTGCATGGACATCCGGCTGCTGTGCAGAGAATGCAGAAACAGTACCGGAAACAGAACCGTCTGAACCGATCATTGCCGAACCGGTTGATCCGGATGCGATGACCGATGAAGATTTCCGGCAGATCTCGGATGAAATGCTGATCGCGCTCGGACAGCAGTATGATTCGCTGAAAGAACCTGCATTTGCATCAGAAAGACCGGATACGCACGGCACCCCATTTACGACCGCAGCGCTGTCGGCATCGAACGATAAAGGCGCCGAAACGCTTGCTTCTGCAATGTTTCCCGATCTTCCGATCTGGAATATCACGGATAAAAAGGCGGCAGGTCGCTGGCGGCTGTATGAAGCCGGTGCGAACCGGAACAATTATATCCTGATATGGGATCCTGCGTTTTTGGATATGGATGCGCAGCGGCTTAATGTGGAGCCGACCGAGGAAAAAATGCTTTTGCTTGCGGCAATGCGTGATATTCCCGGTGAAAAGAAGCTCGGCGCGTTCGTGACAGATGCAGACGATACGCTGATCTGCCGTGAATATTATCTGATCTACAGCGTCGGCGATTACGGGCTTTCCGATACGGTCACGCTGTATGGCTTTGCGTTTTCCGCAGACAAAGCGACAGGGCAGCTGACGGGCTATGCTTCAGATGAATATGATTTTATGCGGGAAGCGGAAATTCCGGATACGTATCATCCGTATCCGGACGAATAAACAGGAGAGGAGCTGATTTGCACGGAACAGCAGAAAATTGACATTCTGAGCCTTCTGCCGGAGCAGCTTGAGGCAGAGATGAAAGCGATGGGCGCGCCGAAATTCCGCGCAAAACAGATATTCCGTCAGCTTCATGTAAAACGTGTCTTTGATTTCTCAGAAATGACAGAACTATCTAAACAATTTCAAGCAGAGCTGAAAGAACGCTTTTATATAAACTTGCCAAAGATTGCGAAAAGGCTTGATTCTTGTACGGATGATACGGTAAAATATCTATATAGGCTCTCTGACGGTTCCTGTATCGAAACGGTCCGCATGGTGTATCATCATGGAGTGACTGCGTGTATTTCGACACAGGTCGGCTGTAAGATGGGCTGTAAATTCTGTGCCTCGGCACCGCTTGGGTTCGTGCGCAATCTCACGCCGTCCGAGATGCTCGGTCAGATTTACGGCACGGATGCAGATTTTCCGCCGGAGCAGCAGATCAGCGGCATCGTGCTGATGGGCATCGGAGAGCCGCTGGATAATTATGATAACGTGATGCAGTTTCTGCGGCTGATTTCCTGCAAAGAGGGCAGGAATCTGAGCCTGCGGCATATTGCGCTCTCGACCTGCGGACTTGTCCCGATGATCAGGCGGCTTGCGGAGGAACAGCTTCCGCTGACGCTTTCGGTATCGCTTCATGCTGCGGATAATGAAAAACGGGATGCGCTGATGCCTGTCAACAGGCGGTATCCGCTGGAAGAACTGCTTTCAGCCTGCGGGGATTATTTCCGAAAGACCGGCAGGCGAATTACATTTGAATATGCAGTGATAGCCGGAGAAAATGATTCGGCGGAAGCGGCAAAGCTGCTTGGAAAAAGGCTGCGGCCGATATTTCCGAATCAAAGACCGCACATGAATCTGATTCCGGTGAATCCGGTCGCAGGAACGGGCTTTCAGGCAGGACACGCAGAGGCATTCCGGAAACTGCTTGAGCAGGAGGGTATCAACGCGACCGTCCGGCGAACACTCGGAGAAGATATCAAGGCTGCCTGCGGACAGCTCCGGCGTGATGCCGCAGAAGCCTCGGAAGAAAGCGTGGTGAGCAGCATTGAAGGCGTATCTGGGCTGTGATATCGGCAGAGCCAGAACCGAAAATCAGGATTCTATCCGTGCGGAGAGTTATCCGGACGGTGTGCTTGCCATTGTCTGTGACGGCATGGGCGGAATGGAAAACGGAAGTGCTGCGAGCAAAATTGCGATCGCGGCAGCAGAGGAACATTTCCGTTCTGCGTATCAAACGGGCATGACGGATACAGAGGTCTGTGAGCTGCTCAGGAGCAGTGCTGCAGACGCAAATCAGAAGATATACAGGGCAGCAATCAGCAGCAGGATGCATTCCAGAATGGGAACAACGCTTGTCGGGGCATTTGTGCGGCAGAATACTGCCTGTATTGTCAATGTCGGAGATTCGAGAGCATATCTTCTGCCGAAGGATGGCACGCTCCGGCAGCTGACGACAGATCATACCGTCGTACAGCTGTTGTATGAGCAGGGCATGATAACGGCAGAGGAGCGCGCTACGCACGCAAGGCGGAATGAACTGATGCGTGCAGTTGGCGTGTCGAGCAGAGTGCTTGCGGATATACAGACAGTGCCGGTCGCGGAGGGGGATAAAGTCCTGCTCTGCTCGGACGGACTGTATAATATGGTTTCGCTTTCCCGGATAGAGGAGATCATGCGGGAAACGTCCGCAGATCAGGTGCCGGATATCTGCATCGCAGAAGCGAATGCAGCCGGCGGCAGGGATAATATATCTGTGATCCTGCTGACGGATGAACAAACGGATTCAGACATACACGGGTAATGAAATAGTATTGCCGGACAGAGCCGGTAACGGAGGTTTGTGATGGAAAAAGATCGCAATGACAAGAACATCGGAAAGAGACTTGACGGACGCTATGAGATCACGGAGCTGATCGGCGAGGGCGGAATGGCGGATGTCTACCGCGCAACGGATGTCGTCGATAACAAGACGGTCGCCGTAAAGATCCTGAAAAAGGAGTTTGCGGAGAATGAGGAATTTCTGCGCAGATTCCGGAATGAATCGAAAGCGATCGCAGTGCTGAGTCATCCGAATATCGTCAAGATCTATGATGTCGGCTTTTCGGAGCGCATACAGTTTATTGTCATGGAGTACATTGACGGGATCACGCTGAATGAATACATGGAACAGCAGGGACAGCTCGGCTGGAAGGATGCTTCGCATTTTATTCTTCAGATCCTTCGCGCACTCCAGCACGCGCACAGCAAGGGCATTGTCCACCGCGATATCAAGCCGCAGAACATTATGATGCTTCGTGACGGTACGATCAAGGTCATGGATTTCGGCATCGCAAAGTTTGCACGGGAGGACGGCAAGACCGGTACTGACAAAGCGATCGGTACCGTGCATTATATCAGCCCCGAGCAGGCAAGAGGCGGCGTGACCGATGCAAAGAGCGATATCTATTCCGTCGGTGTGATGCTGTATGAAATGCTCACCGGCAAGAAACCCTTTGACACGGATAATCCTGTGAGCATCGCCGTGATGCATATGCAGGCAAAAGTACCGCTGCCCAGCACCATTCGCCCTGATATTCAGATCGGACTCGAGGAGATCATTCTCAAGGCAATGGAAAAAGATCCGGCAGACCGTTACCAGTCCGCCAGAGATATGATGGATGATCTCCAGACCTTTAAGGAAGATCCGGACGGCGTGTTCGGATATTACCCCGAATTGTTTGAGGAGGAGCCTGTGCAGGATATGTTTGAAGACGAGAACCGCAAATACAGAGATTACGGTCCGGATGCGGACGGATCTGATCTGCCGCCGGAGGATGATTATTACGACGACGAGCAGTATGACGATCAGCAGTATTATGATGATGAAGAATATTACGACGATGAGCCGTATGATGACAGACGGGGCGGTTCCTACCGCGCTGTCGCGGCAGGTGCCGGTGCAGATGATGAGGAAGAATATGAGGAAGAATCCAAATCCCTCTTTATTCCGATCCTGAGCGCAGTCATTATCGTTTTCACGGTCGTAGCCGGTATTCTGCTGACCATGCTGATCTGGAATATGATCCAGGGCAACAAGGGTATCAATATTGATAACGAGTTCAAGATGCCGAGCCTGGAAGGAATGGACTATAACGAAGCGAAGATCCAGTACGGCGATTATATCCAGATCGTTGTAGAAAGCTCGGAGTATTCCGAATTTGAGAAGGATACGATCTTCAAGCAGGATATTCCGGCAGGCGATCCGGTCGCAAAGGGTGACGTTGTCAACGTCAGAGTATCGCTCGGCGCAAAGAAAGTTTTGCTTCCGGACGTAAAGGACTGGGACTTTGAAACAGCAAAATCCACGATTGTTACAAACGGTTTCTATATAGACAAGCGTGCCGCATACGATCCGGTCATCGAAAAGGGTAAAGTAATCTCGACTGATCCGGAAGGCCCTGCAGAGCTTGAACCGGGTACATTTGTCCGCGTGACGGTTTCGCTCGGTAAGAATAAGAATACCGTTCCTGTTCCGAATTTTGTCAATATGACATGGGATCTTGCAAAGACAACAGCAGAGGGCTTGAAGCTGACGCTCGGCAAGAAGGAGATCGACGACGATTCGCCTGAGGGAACAGTTCTGAATCAGAATGTTGCACCGAATGAAGAAGTATCGGAAGGTACGCTGATCGACCTGACGGTTTCATCCGGAAAGAAGAAGGAGCAGAGTGTTCGTATTTCCTTTAATATTCCGGTAAATGCAAAGGGTACGTTCCACATTGATGTGTACGAGGGCGGTATCCTGAGAGTGCCCGGCGGTTCCTTTGATGTTGATTATGCAGCCGGCGTGACATCGCTTGCGATCCCCGGCAATGAGGAGACTGACGTTGTGGCAGTTCTGACGAACGATGCCAACGGTCAGACTGCAACGATCGGAACATATCACATCAACTTTGAAACGAAGTCATACGAAACGCTCAGCAGTGATCCGAACGGCGCATTTGACAGTGTCGGCGGTCTGAACGGTCTTGCACCGGTAACCACAACGACTGCTCCGCCTGTCGTTACAGTGACCGATCCGCCTGTTGTAACAGTAACCGATCCTGTCGTTACAGATGCAACCGAAGCACCGGTCGTACCGGCTGATCCGGCAACCTGACCGCAGTATGGAAGGTTTGATTTTGAAAGCAGTTGGGGGACTTTACACCGTAGAGTCCCCCAGCGGTGTTTTATCCTGCAAGGCACGCGGAATTTTCCGCAAACAGGGCATATCCCCCTGCACGGGCGACCGTGTAGTGATCGAGGATGAAGTGATAACGGAGATACAGCCGCGGAAGAATCTGCTGATCCGTCCGCCGCTGGCGAATCTCGATCAGCTGATATTTGTATTGTCAGTCCGTGATCCTGCGCCGAATCTACAGCTTCTCGACCGGTTTCTTGCAGTATGTGTATATAAGGGGATACAGCCTGTTCTGGTATTTACGAAGCTCGACCTTGCCGCGGCGGAAGAATATGCTGCGATATACCGTTTTGCGGGATTTCCGCAGTATTTTGTTGATTATGAGAAACCGGAGACGATATCGGCGGTCTATGATGCACTCAGCGGCAGGATCAGTGCCTTCACGGGCAATTCCGGTGTCGGAAAATCGACACTGCTGAATGCACTGGATGCAACGCTGCATCTGGAAACGGGTGATATCAGCAAAAAGCTGGGCAGAGGCAGACATACCACACGCGAAACAGCGCTCTATACATTGCCGCACGGCGGAAAAATTGCAGATACACCGGGATTTTCGACCTTTGAAACGGATGCTTATGCGATGATTCAGCCGGATGAGTTAGCGGATTGTTTTCCGGAGATCGCAGCAGTGACCGAACCGTGCCGTTATGGAGACTGCCGGCATCTGAAAGAGCCGGATTGTGCAGTACGGGCGGCGGCGGCGGCAGGAGAGATCCCGCAGCCGCGTTATGAGAGTTATGCTGTGATGATGCAGGAAACGCTCAGCCGAAAGAACTATTGAAAGAACGCCGCAGACCATAACAAAATGGTTTGCGGCGTCAGCTTGTCGAAAAAACTATGTATACGCTAAAATAAAAGTTTCGGTCAAGCCTTTTCAAAGGCTTGCGGTTTCCAAAGGCAGAGCCTTTGGTCGTACTCCGCAGAGTACGAAATTCTCTATACTTTAGGAGCTCCGCAGGGGTGAATCTGATAAAACGATCCGGTGGATCGTTTTTCAGAGAGGGGTGCCCTGCGATAGAGGGCACCCCTAAGTGAATCACGGAGTGATTCACCGTACAGGACTTTGTTGACAAGCTGACGCCGCAGACCATGACAAAATGGTTTGCGGCGTTTTTTGTATTGAGGTCTGAGGGAGAAAAAGTCTCGCGCAAGCCATTGTGCAGAACTGCGAAATTCACCTATACTTTTAGAGCGCGGCAAAGCTGAGTGACCTGTTCGGGCGTATTCCGGAAGGAAGGTGAAAACCGGACAGTTCCGTTTTTCGTACCGAGAAAATCATGTGCAAGCGGCGCACAATGCAGACCGGCACGCAGACAGAATCCTTTTGCAGCGAGCCGTGCGGCGGTATCATCGGGAGATTCTTTTCCGAGTGCAAACGAAACGACAGGGACATAATCAGCATCGGGACTGCGATAGACGATCGCATCGGGCAGCCGTCTGAGATAAGAGATGAGCTGATCGCAGAGCGCGTTCTCATACGCACGGATATTGCCGATGCCCTGCCGCATGACATACTGCATACCGGCATCGAGCGCGGCGATTCCGGGAACATTGAGCGTCCCTGATTCGAGTGCATCGGGCAGAAAATCGGGCTGACGGAGCGAAGCCGAGAGTGAGCCTGTTCCGCCCTGCATCAGCGGACGGAGCGCCGCCGTGCCGTCAGAGATCAGTATACCGGTACCTGTGATGCCGTAAAGCCCCTTGTGACCGGCAGTGCAGAGCAGATGAATGCCGCATTCGCGCAGATTGATCGGAATGATACCGCAGCCCTGTGCGCCGTCAGCAATAAAGAGCAGACCGTGCTGACGGCAGAACGCACCGATCTCGCGGACAGGCAGGCACTGCCCCGTGACATTTCCGGCGACTGTGCAGATCACAGCGCGTGTCTGGGGCTGGATACGTGCGCGGAAAGCAGCAATGGTATCGGCTGCATCGGGGTAAACGGGTGCAATGCTGTATCGGATGATGCCGGAATCTGCGAGTGCGGCGATCGGGCGTGCAGCAGAATTGTGTTCAAGGGTGCTGAGGATGACATGATCGCCCTGCCGGAGCGTGCCGTGAATGGCGAGATTGAGTGCGTGCGTACAATTTTGCGTAAACACAACATTTTCCGGTTCAGCGCCGAACATCGCGGCAGCCGTTTCGCGTGCATGATAAACGACATCACCGGCGCGGCGTGCAAGGATATGACCGCCGCGTCCGGGATTGCCGCCTGCAAAGAGGATCGCCTGTTCAGCTGCCCGCAGCACCGCCGGCGGCTTCGGATAGGTCGTGGCAGCATTGTCAAAATAAACCGGTTTCTGCACCGGCGGTCAGCTCCTTTCCATAACGGCGCTGCGTTTCAAGATGTCCGGAACGGGATGCCGCCGGCATTCAGCAGATCGAAAATATCCTGCTGTGCGGCGGAGACGCGAAAGCGGTACATACAGCCGTCCTTGCCGGTGATCCGTGCAACGCGGTACGGATAGCGGTAGCGGCTGAGCAAATGCTGCGCCTTATCTGCATAGGTTTGCGACCGGATAACAAAAAGCGTTTCCATGCTGTCACCTCCTCCTTTGCAGTATGATATGCAGCTTCGACATCATCTGACACCCGTTTCCGGAGATGATTCTTAATTTTTTCTTATAATTTTACAAAATGTGTAACGAAACGGCGGCATTTCCTGACTATATATATGGCATATATGGCAGCAATGCGGAATGATAATTCACAGAATGGATAAAATGGCACGGAAACAATGAAAAAAAGAGCATTCTGCGAATGTCGGAAAAGCCGGAACCAGCGGCATAATGGCATCTTATACAAAAAAACGTGCGGAATTTCCGCACAATGAGAATGTTGTCGGAAAATGCGAAAAAGGCTTGCATTTTTTCGCATTATGCGGTAAAATATAAGGTGCGTCATACTATGCGGAGAACGGAAGAAAATACCTGTTCTGCTGCTGTGATGTAAAATTTTGAATGAAAAAAAGGAAAGGAAGAAACATTATGGCACAAGCGAAAAAACGGCTGACAGCCGGCAAAATTATCGGCCGTGTTCTGATCGTGTTCCTGACAACGCTGATTCTGCTGGTGATTGCGCTGTACCTTTTGATGCTCGTGATCGCAAAAGGTCCGTCGGAATCCGCAAAGAAGCTGTTTGTCTGTACGGTGAAGGAAACCAGCGCGATCGGATTCCTCGCAAACTGGTACTACACTGATGAGGAGATCGCAGGATATCTTGGCTCCTTCCGTGATAATACAACTGATGAAGTTACGGATCCGCAGATGGTTCAGATCGCAGCGAAAACGGTCGGTCAGCCGGCAGCGGACGGCAGCGGCAAGGTTCAGGCTGAAACGGAACTTGTGGATGTATCCGGCAGCACATTCCGCGGCAAGCTGCTGAAGATCAAAGATCCTTCCCGTGTATACGTCGGCATTTCCGGTCAGTACGGTGCTGAGTATGAGGGCAAGCGCGTTCTGGAAATGACAGCCGAATACGGCGCACTTGCAGCGATCAATGCAGGCGGCTTTGAAGACCTGAACGGTGTCGGCAACGGCGGTACACCGCTTGGCATGGTCGTATCGCAGGGCGATCTTCGCTGGGGCGCTCTGGATACGTCCTATGATATCATTGGTTTTGATAATAACAATATTCTTCATGTCGGTACAATGACCGGACAGCAGGCAATGGATCTCGGTATCCGCGATGCAGTCTGCTTCGGACCGGTACTGATCGTCAACGGCAAGCCTGTGAATGAGAGCGAGCCTCTGGGCGGCGGCTTCAATCCGCGTTCCGCGATCGGACAGACGGCAGACGGAACAGTTCTGCTGCTGGTTATTGACGGAAGACAGGCAAACTCCCTCGGCGCTACCTATGACGATATCATTGACATTATGCTGAAGAACGGCGCAGTCAATGCCGCGAACCTTGACGGCGGCAGTTCCTCGCACATGATCTATAATAACGAAATCATCACGGTATGTTCCTCGCTTTACGGGCCGCGTAAAATGCCGACCTGTTGGCTGGTTGCACCGGAAACCTGACGGAAGGAGGCATAGCAGAAGATGGATAATGAAAGCAGAAAGAGAGCCGCAGACCGCGATGCGGATGAGGCACTTGACGCAATTCTGAGAGAAATTGATTCTGCCGACAGGGAGAAAACTTCCGAAGCAGATAAATATGCAGAGCAGAACAGAAGCACGAAATCAGAATCAGAGCGCAGACGCCGTCCGGCGGATGCAGAGAGAACCCGTCCGGTATCCCATGCAAAGGAATCGGAACAGCGTACAGAGCGTCCGGCAAAGAAACCGTCACAGCTTCACCGTCTGCCTGCCGCGGCAGAACGTCCGGAGGAGCGCTCACAGCGTCTTGCGGCGGAACGCGCACGCAGTGCGGAGCGCGGCGAAGAACGTCCGGTACGCCGTCAGCCTTCCGAGCGCCCGGCAGAACGCAGTGAACGTCCGCAGAGAGCGGCACAGCGTCCGGTAGAACGCAGCGAACGTCCGCAGAGAGCGGCACAGCGTCCGGCAGAGCGCAGCGAGCGTCCGCAGAGAACGGCAGCGTCTGCCAATGCAGCTGCAAAGGATACAGCAGCAAAGCGCCCGCAGCAAAAGACCGGCAGCAGCAAAGCAGTGACACGGAAACCGTCCGCATTCCGCATCGGAATGGCACTGTATATCATTATTTTCCTGCTGATCACGATGTTCCTGATGCACAGACTGAATGTGTATCTGCGTGAATATGAAGCCTCGCGTCCGCAGTACACGATCGACGGATATGTGGCAGGACTGAATAAGGGCTTCTACAGTGATATGGTACGTCAGCACGTTGACCTGATTCCGGTATCCAAGTATGAAACAGCGGAAACGATCGCAGAATCGCTTGATATTGAGAATCTGGATGCAGACACATACACTTGGGCAAAGAATCCGTCTGCTTATACGGATGAAAAGCCTGTATACTATATCCGCAGCGGCGAATCCGCGATCGCAACAGTTGAACTGAAGCAGGTCGGCGGAACAGAGACCTTTGATTTCCCGGTCTGGCAGGCTTGCCCGGCACAATCTCTGATCGAGGTCGCATCTGAGCCGCAGTATTCACTGGAAGTAACAGTGCCGGACGGTGCATCTGTTATGGTCAACGGCATTGCGATCCCGTATGAAGAAATGGACAGAAGCGCATCGGTTCTGGAACTGGACAATGCGGCATTGATGTACGCACAGCAGCCGGAGTCACTTCATGTCAAGATCGACGGATTGTACGCAGCACCGAAGGTTCAGGCTTATGATTCACTGGGCAATCTGCTGACAGCATCAAAGGAATCGGACGAGACGGAAGCGGAGCAGGTATTCCGGTTTGAGCCGAAGGCAGAAAGTGCGCCGGATGACGAACTTGTCAGCCGGATCGAAAATATGATGCGTGCATATATTGACTATATGGCAAACAAGGACGAGGCGCTCTGGACGAATCTGGGTGTACTGGACACTTATCTTGTACCGAACAGCAGTGCATACAGCAAGCTGCACGGTATTGCAGGTGACATCAACTGGAACAACCCGTATACAGCGCGTCAGGACAGAGCGCTTGATGTCAGCAACATCCGGATGTACGGAGAGAATGTCTGCACGGCGGAGGTGCATTACGATTATCAGCTTACGAAGAATGTCGTAAATGATTATGTCGGAGATATGCGCTGGACGTTCGTCAAGACGGGCAATGGCTGGAACGCGGTAGAATTTGAGATCACCGGCTCAAACGATACAAAGTTTGAAGATGAGGAAGAAGAAACCACAGAAGCCGAGCAGCCGTAAGAATCAACATAACAACGAAACCGCCCTGTAAAAAGGGCGGTTTCAGCATATTGGGGAATCTACGACGAGCCCAAAATAAAAGTTTCGGTCAAGCCTTTTCAAAGGCTTGCGGTTTCAAAAGGCAGAGCCTTTTGGCGCGCTTCGCAAAGCGCGAAATTCTCCTTTCTGCATTCTTTTTCGGGAAGATAGGGGCTTGGGGGAGTGCCTCATTTTTAATGGGCCAGTCTCTATCGCAGGCTGCCCCTCTCGAAAAAACGAACCGCCGGATCGTTTTATTCGATTCGCCCCTGCCAAGCGGCTGCTTTTTTGATATATAGTGAAAAACCGAAAAAATCCCTCGCTGTACCGAAATACAGCGAGGGATTTCATTGTATCAGCAAAACTGAAAAGCGATCAGCTGATTAGCCCAGCTCTGCGAAATACTTGATGGTACGAACCATCTGGCTGGTGTAGGAGTTCTCGTTGTCATACCAGGAAACAACCTGAACCTCGTACAGACCGTCACCGATCTCAGCAACCATTGTCTGAGTTGCATCGAACAGAGAGCCATAGGTCATGCCGATAACGTCAGAAGAAACGATCTGATCCTCGTTGTAGCCGAAGGAAGCAGAAGCAGCAGCCTTCATAGCAGCGTTGATGCCGTCCTTTGTGACGTTAGCACCCTTGACAACAGCGGTCAGGATGGTGGTAGAACCGGTCGGAACCGGAACACGCTGAGCAGAACCGATCAGCTTGCCGTTCAGCTCCGGAATAACCAGACCGATAGCCTTTGCAGCACCGGTGGAGTTCGGAACGATGTTAGCAGCGCCAGCGCGTGCGCGGCGGAGATCACCCTTGCGGTGCGGACCGTCGAGGATCATCTGGTCGCCGGTGTAAGCGTGAATGGTGCTCATGATACCGGACTGGATCGGAGCATAGTCATTCAGAGCCTTTGCCATCGGAGCGAGGCAGTTGGTGGTGCAGGATGCAGCAGAAATGATCTTGTCATCCTTGGTCAGAGTCTTCTCATTGACGGAGTAAACGATGGTCGGGAGATCGTTGCCTGCCGGAGCAGAGATAACAACCTTCTTAGCACCTGCGTCAATGTGAGCCTGAGCCTTGTCCTTGGAGCAGTAGAAACCGGTGCACTCGAGAACAACGTCAACACCGATCTCGCCCCACGGCAGCTCAGCAGCATTTGCCTTTGCATAAATGGTCAGGGTCTTGCCGTCAACAGTGATGGTACCAGCCTCATCGTCAGCAGAAACGGTGTGAAGATTCTCACCGATAATGCCGCAGTAGCCCTTCTGAGCGGTATCATATTTGAGCAGATGAGCAAGCATGGAAGGCTTGGTCAGGTCGTTGATTGCAACAACCTCATAACCCTCTGCGCCGAACATCTGACGGAAAGCCAGACGTCCGATACGGCCGAAACCATTAATAGCAACTTTAACAGACATTGGAATTACCTCCTAAAATTTGATACTTCTATTTTACACCATTTCTGCAGAAATTGCAAGCACTTTGGCAAAAAAATAGCGCTGAAAATGAAAAAGAAAATGAATTTGTCAGATTTACACATAATATTTTGCGATTTATTAGACGGAATCACAAATATTGTGAAAAGGCTCGAATTTTTCGTCCGGTTCGTGTATAATAGAATGTAGAATGCGGGAGAGGAGGCAAAATATGACAGGTCACAATCAGCCGTGCGGTGAAACGCTGCCGCTTCAAACGGTATGGATGATGCAGGCGTGCAATCAGGCTGACCGTGAAACATTGTCCGCGATCCGGTATGCAGCCGAAAAGCTCTGCATACGAACGGATGAAGCCGGACTGCCGCTTGAACCTGAATTGCGAAGTGCGTATTTGACGCTGATGAAAACCGGCTGCCGGCTGCAATATCGGATTGCCTGTTCGGAAGAACTGCTCAGCTATGAAAACGGCTTGAACTGCTCTGATGAAACGATTGATCTTTGCCGGATGCTGCGCCATTTTGTGAATCTGACAGAAGAATTGTCAGACGGCAGGATCATGATCGGAGAATGCATGATCCCCCACGGACTGTACGCACAGATGCAGCCGGAACGGCTGAATTTTGTACTTTTAGATATGCTGAGTACTGCGCTGCGGGAACTGCCGGAAGCGAATGTCATGGATTTTACGGCGGAAACTGTGCAGACGGAACTGCGGATCGAAATGGTGCTGCGGCATGATGCGGCACGGGCAACGGAACCGTTTGCGGTCAAGGCGGCAGAGGATGATGCACTGCCGTATTCGCCTGCCAGCCTGACAAAGCGATTCTGCGCGTGCTGTCAGGCACGGATACTCCGGCGTTTCACGGACGGAAAATGCGTCTGTGTTCTTGGTATCCCGGCGGCAGCAGCGCTCAATCCTTTGGTAAAGGTAGGCTCGGATTCTGCATATTATCCGGATGATGCACTGTTTCGTTCAGTGCTTTCCGATTTTATTCCAATGGAAACGATTCTGACAGCAGCTGCTGACTGTATGTGATATTCGGCAGATTGCATAAACACAGGAATAAGTATTTGTGCGTTCTGTTCTTCACAAATTGTTCATTTTCTATTGACATTTTGATAAAAATATGCTATACTAAATTTAATATCGTGAGTATAGTATACTCAGCATCGAAGCGCACAAAAAGCGCGGTTTCCGGTATGAAGCCGGACGATCTGCTCAAAAAGAAAAGAGGGATTGGCTATGAAACAATATCAATCTGATCGGAAACGCACGGTTTCCGGTTTTACACTCCTTGAAATGGTTATTGTTATCGGTATTATTTCGATTTTGCTTGGCGTTCTTGTTCCGACCATGCGGACATATATGACAAAGAGCCGTCTGAATACAGCTAACAGTAATGCAAAAGTTATTTTCAATTCGCTTCAGACGATCATGCAGGAATATGAATTCCAGGATCGTTCAAAGAGTCAGTCTTTCTTCTATGGCGCGAGCGATCCGAAAGCAGGCGCTTTTGAACTGTATTCCGAAAACGGCGAGATTCAAAGTTTATCGGGTGTAGCGGTAAATGACAGCACTCAGGTCAATGCAAACGATCTGAATGGAGATGGTTCGTTTGATGTACACGATCTGAACGGAACATTAGATGCTGAAGAAAGTGCATCAAGATTTGGAACACGTGTTACCCGTCTTTATCCGGATAATATCACGATGTCATGGTGTGCGAGAATTGAGGGCTATTCTGTGCGGGGCGTATTGTGTGCGACCTCGAACGGCTCAAGATATATCGGCGGTTATCCGACTCCGATCCGTGAGCGCGATATGGGTGCTTACAATGTGCAGCACATTATAGATGCTCCCGGAATGACATTGGAAGCATATTGCACCGCTTCATGGGCAGTGACACCTCCCGGCGACGGTGAAGGCTGATTCGTTCAAAATGAGAATGCCGCACAGCAATGTGCGGCATTTTTGTGCAGTGATATTAGAATACAAAGGACAGCCTGACGGATCGGGCTGTTCTTTCAGTCTGTCAAAAAACTATGTAAACGCCGAAACAAAAGTTTTCAAAGAGTAACCGGCGAGCGATCATAAAAGTTTTGATCGAACTTTTTCAAAAGTTCGCAGGTCAAGGGCAGCGCCCTTGCCGCACTCCGTAGAGTGCGGAATACCCTCTGCCTATCAGCACGGGAAGATAGGGGCTTGGGGGAAGATCCCCAGCATGGGGCATCTTCCCCCATTTTTTATCATTCGTTCTTCTGTTGTAAGGCGTATATGGCTTCAATAAGACTTTATCGACAAACTGAAAGGACAGCCTGACGGATCGGGCTGTCCTTTTTGCTGTAATGGAACGATCAGTGCTTGCGCAGTTCAAGGACTGATTCATAATCGGTGAGTGCATCGAGCAAAAGCTGCGGCTGCATCACCCATGCAACACGGATGTTATTGGCATCCAGAATACGGTAATGGATCTGCATTCCGGGGGTACGCTGCTGCTGCAAACGCCAGCCGTCAATTTCAAAGATGTTGTCGTAGAAGAAATTGCCGCCCATTGTCGGGAGCTGAACATTCGGCGCAAAGCGTGTGCCGTATTCGGTAAGGAAACCGGAAAGCTGCGCAGAATTCAGGAAAAGCCGCCGCATTTTCTGAACCAGCAGTGCAGAGATCTCATCCTGTGTCAATTCAGAAGTGCCGTGACCGGAGAGAACAGCCTTTGCATCTGCATAGCCTTGTTCCAGATTCGCCTGAATTTTGTTCTGTGCAAAATTGAGTGTGCCGGTCAGCAGATTACCCATCGGTTTCGTAGGCTTGATGAGCGTGAAATCGCAGTCCGGATAATTTTCGATCAGATTGATGCCGCTGTTGGACGAATTGCCATAGAGGGAAAGCTGCGGACGCATCGAAACGAGCAGCATATTGCGGTAGCCTTCGGCATAGATAGGCTGAACGCAGAGATCGCCTTCCGGTGTCATGCTGCCGTCCATAAATTCTCTGCCAAGATAGCGCTCCGGCGCATAAATATGCGGAATGGCGGAGGATGCGAGCAGGAGTGTGCGGATCGCGTCAGCGGAAAGACCGTTCAGCTTAAAGAAAACGGGCTGATTTTCAGCGATATCGTGAACGCTGACGTATGTTGAAATGCTGGATGCGCTGACCTGCTCCAGCGGAAGCTGATTGATCATGCGGACCAGACCTTCACGCGAGAAGAACGCGCCGTCAGAGCCGCGTGCGAGCAGATCGGAGGGCTGTATCTGTTCCCAGATGCGCTTTGCATAAGCAGGATCGCCGATCGCAAACAGTGCCGCATTCAGTGCGCCGACAGAGCAGCCTGCCACAGCGGTCATACCGGAGGCAATGCCGGCTTCCGCGAGCGCCTGCCATGCGCCGATCTGAAAAGCACCTTTTGCGCCGCCGCCGCCGAACAGCAGGGCATTCGGTTTCTTTGTCGTTTGTTCCATAAGTCTACTCCTTTCGGACTTGTCGGGTGTATGTATTGTATGTCATAAAACTGCCGCAGGCGGATGTGCCTGCCGGCTGTTTTCATCATAGCATGAACGGAACAATTTGTCAAGTATTTCACATCATTTTTCATGCGTTTGCCACAAACCGGCAGAACATCGGATGATTCTGTTTCCGATCGCTGATCCGGTTTCGGATTATCCGGCAGATGATCTGCATATAGTGGAGCAGGAGGCGATCGTGATGAAATTGCGCACATTTATCATATCGGTGATTATGATACTGACCGTGACAGTGAATATCCTGCCAATGCGAACAGCGGCAGAAGAACCGGAAAAGACCTGCTGTACGGCGCTGATCGAAGCGCAGACAGGAATGTGCCTTGCAGGAACAGAGCCGGAAAAGATCGTGCCGATCGGCACGCAGACGAAGCTCATGACGGTTTATCTTGCGGCGGAAATGATCGCGGCAGGCAGGCTGGGCTTTGAGGAAACTGTGACAGTATCGCCGTCGGCGGAGGGAAAGGAAGGTGCAACGGTCTGGCTGCGTGCAGGCGAAAAAATGACGGTACACGATCTGCTGAAAGCGGTTATCATCGGCAATGCAAATGATGCCTGTACTGCGCTTGCCTGCCGGATATCAGGTTCAGAGCAGCAGTTCGTGATGGAGATGAATGCGGCGGCGTTTACGCTTGGAATGCGGCACACGCGCTTTGCGGACTGTACCGGATTATCGGCAGATGATCTCTCAACAGCACATGAACTCGGAATATTGTGCCGCGGACTGCTGCAATACGATTTCCTGATACCGATGATGACAACATGGCGCGATTTTCTGCGCGGCGGGGAAACGGAGCTTGTATCCGAGAATCATCTGACGAAAAGCTATGAGGGAATGCGCGGCATGAAAGCCGGACACGGTGAAGCATCCGGATATACGCTGACGCTTGCGGCGGAGCGCGGACAGCTTTGCATGATCGCGGTCGTACTTGGCAGTGATGACGATGATCTGCGGTTTGAAACGGCAAAGTCGCTGCTGCATGAGGGCTTGACCGGCTACTATGTCACGACACCGGACTATTCTGCGGAATTTATGCAGCCGATGAAGGTGCGGCACGGGACAGCGGAGGCAGTACTTGCGGAAACAGGTGAGCTGTTATCGGTTGCACTGCGGAAAGGCGGACAGATCAGCAGTGTGACGGTGCTGCCGCGCTGGCTGGATGCGCCGGTAAAGAAAAATGCGGTGATCGGGGCGGCTGCATTCTATTGTGATGATACATTGATATGCGAGGCGGAACTGCGTGCATCGGAAACAGTACCGCGGCGCAGATTTCCGGATACGCTGCGGATGCTGCTCAGCGCACTTTTCCGTTAAAGCGGCGCACTGCGAAGTATGCGCATGATCTATTTGCCGATTTGGTTAATATGTTCAATGGATTTTATAAAATTTGGTATTATTGCCAAAAAGGAAGAAAGCACTTGCATTCTTTGCGAAAGTATAGTAAAATATAAGAGTATAGGTGATACTGCCGCCTTTTTTCCGGAAAGGACTGCGCAGAATGCTTATTGATCCCGCCGCGCCGTCAGATGGCACGGCAAATACAAGTAGTAGTGGAGGATGTAACATTATGGCTTTGAAGCTGAACACCAGCTATCTGTCCGCTTTCCTCGGCAAGGATGAGCTGAAGGGCATTGCTGTCCAGACAGAGGCTGCAGCAAAGGTTCTGCATGACAAGACCGGGCTCGGAAATGATTTTCTGGGCTGGCTGACGCTGCCGACCGATTATGATAAGGATGAGTTTGCCCGCATTCAGGCTGCGGCAGCACGCATCAAAGAACAGGCAGATGTTCTGATCGTCATCGGTATCGGCGGTTCCTATCTCGGAGCGCGTGCAGCGATCGAACTGCTCAAATCGCCGTTCTATAATAATATGAAAAAGGACACCCCTGACATTTACTATGTCGGAAACAATATCTCCCCGACCTATCTGAATGAGGTACTGTCGATCTGCGAGGGCAGAAACATTGCTGTCAATGTCATTTCCAAATCCGGTACAACGACAGAGCCTGCTCTTGCTTTCCGTATCTTCAAGAAACTGCTGGAGGACAAGTACGGCAAAGATGAGGCGAAGAAGCGTATTTACTGCACAACGGACAAGGCACGCGGTACGCTCAAGAACCTTGCAGATGCAGAGGGCTATGAGAGCTTTGTTATTCCGGATGATGTCGGCGGGCGTTTTTCTGTTCTGACCGCTGTCGGTCTGCTGCCGATCGCTGCTGCCGGCTGCGATATCGAAAAGCTGATGGCAGGCGCGGCTGCTGCACAGAAAGCATACTGCGCACCGTTTGAGGAGAATGACTGCTACAAATATGCAGCGCTCCGCAACATTTTCTACCGCAAGGGAAAGGCTGTCGAAATGGTCGTCAGCTACGATCCTTCCATGGCTATGATGAACGAGTGGTACAAGCAGCTCTACGGCGAATCCGAGGGCAAGGACAATAAGGGACTGTTCCCGTCCTCTGCGATCTTCTCGACCGATCTGCACTCCATGGGACAGTATATTCAGGACGGCGCAAGACTGCTGTTTGAAACCGTCATTGATATCAAAGAGCCGAAAAAGGATCTGTTCCTGAAGCCGGATGCAGACAATGCAGACGGACTCAACTTCCTGACCGGTCAGAATATGAGCATCGTCAACCGCCGTGCATTGGAAGGTACGATCCTTGCACATACTGAGGGCGGCGTTCCGAACATCGTTCTGGAAATGGATGATACCGCAGAGGAATCTCTCGGCTGGCTCATCTACTTCTTTGAGAAGGCGTGTGCAGTTTCCGGCTATATGCTCGGTGTCAACCCGTTCAATCAGCCCGGTGTTGAAAGCTATAAGAAGAATATGTTCGCACTGCTCGGCAAACCCGGCTATGAGGACATGAAGGCTGAACTCGAAGCAAAACTCAACTAATTTACACAGGTTCCCGTAATCCATGCTGCTGCGGAATGCAGCGCACGATTTGAAATTAAGAAGGGAGAATTACTATGATTCAAGTAATTACCGGAAAAAGAGGCTCTGGCAAGACCAAGATTCTGCTGGGCATGATCGACGACGCGGTGAAGGCATCCACCGGCGATATCATCTGCATTGAAAAGTGCATGAAGCTCACATACAGCGTTAATCACAAGGTTCGCCTTGTCGATGCAGAGCGCTACAACATCAACGGCTTTGATATGTTCTATGGTTTCATTGCAGGCGTTCTCGCAGGCAACTATGATATCAAGGAAGTCTTTGTTGACGGTATCCTCAAGATCGGCGGCAGAAACTATGATGAGCTGGGCGCACTGCTCGAAAAGCTCGATATTCTCACCGGCGATGATGTTCAGATGATCTTCACAGTATCCGAAGATAATGAAAATCTGCCGGAGACTGTGCTGAAATACCTGATTCCGCAGGCTGACTGATCAGAAATTTGGCTGAAATGCCGCAAATTCTGAGATTTGATTGACAAAAAGCGGCGTTTTTGGTATAATCATTCCGTAATGCTATGTGCAAAAACGCCGCAGATTTCTGAAGGGTGGGTTGTTTTCTATGCAGGAGGTATCAGGCGAATACCGGATCTCTGTCCGATCGCTTCTGCTGCGTCCGGATGAGAAAAAAACGCTGTCCCTCGAAATCAACGCCGATACGGCGGCATCCTACGGGCTGCCGTGCGTGAAGCTCCCGAGGCTGGAGGGATTGCTCGAAAACCGTGCGGGCGTGCTGATGATGAATTATCAGCTGAGCTGCATTCCTGCTCTGGAATGTGACCGCTGCCTCGCACCCGTGGAGATGTCTGTCGAGGAAAGATTCTCACACGTCATTGTCACGGAAACTGCCTCGGAAGATAACGATGCCGAGTATCTGCTGGCACCCGATGCGATGTTGGATCTCGCGGAAGTCGCAATGACGGATCTGAGGCTTTCTATGCCGACAAAGATCCTGTGCAGTCCGGATTGTAAGGGGCTTTGCCCCGTCTGCGGTCAGAACCGCAATCTCTCCGAATGCGAATGTGACACCGGTGATATCACTCTGAGCTATCAGTGATCCGGCAGTCGCGTTTTTACCATTACGCTAGCGCAATTTATTAAAGGAGGTGCCGACAATGGCAGTACCGAAGGCAAAAGTTTCCAAGGCAAGACGCAATACACGCCGTTCCGCAGTCAGCAAGCTGGCTATGCCTGCAATGAGCGTTTGCTCTAACTGCGGCGCAATCAAAGCGCCCCATAAGGTTTGCAAGAAGTGCGGATTCTATAATGGCGTTGCTGTACTCAAGATCGATGAGGAGTAATCTTCTGGTTTTGTAACAAGCGTACTGCAAAAGGGGAGAGGGACGAGGTGTGCTTCTCCCCTTTTCGTGTTTTATAGGGTGGGATTTTGTTATGGCTTATCATTATCATATCACCAGGGCAGCATTCTGGGATGCTGATACCTGTCCGATTCGCATTGAGGAAGTTGAACAAATTGCTGAGCTTCTGCCGCCGGGATTTCAGATCGACTGGGAAGGCGTACTGGAAGTTCGTACACCTTATGGGATCGAAACGGAGCAGATCGGCCCCTGCCTGTTCTATCAGGATTATTATATGCCGGATGTGCGCGTGTATATCCGGTTTCAGGACGATGTGCCGCAGTTTGAATTGGATGATCCAAGCAAAATAGAGCCGTTTCTGGAGCTTGCAGGGCTGCTGAAAGCTGCCGTGCAGGACGATGACGGTCTGATCTATTCCTGAATGATATTGACTGCCGGAGGTTCAATGTGATCGAAATTACTGATGTCATAAAAGGTTCTCCGGCTGCAAAAGCAGGAATCAATGCCGGAGATCAGCTCATTTCCGTGAATGAGACCGTGATACGCGATGTGCTGGATTATCGCTTTGCGATCGCTGACCGGCTGCTTGCCGTGAAATGTCAGCGCGGCGAATCGGCATTTACCGTGCAGATCCGGAAACAGGAATATGAAGATACCGGACTCTGTTTCGCAACGGCACTCATGGACGAAAAGCAGACCTGCGGCAATCACTGCATCTTCTGCTTTATCGACCAGAATCCGAAAGGAATGCGCGATACGATCTATTTTAAGGATGATGATGCGCGGCTTTCTTTTTTGCAGGGCAGCTATATCACGCTGACCAATCTCACGGATGAAGATGTGGAACGGATCATCCGGATGCACATGACAGTCAATGTTTCTGTGCAGACGACTGATCCGATGTTGCGGAATAAAATGCTCGGCAATAAAAAAGCCGGTGAATCTTTGAAATATCTTCGGCAAATGGCGGATGCAGGCGTTCCGATGAACTGTCAGATCGTGCTGTGTCCGACATGGAATGACGGCGATCATCTGCATAAAACACTTGCTGATCTCTTTTCGATGGTGCCGGCTGTTGAGAGCATTGCCGTTGTGCCGTTTGGTATGACGAAACATCGTGAGCATCTTTGCCCGATCCCTGCATTTACGATGGAATCGGCACGCGCTGCGATTGAACAGATCGAAGCAGTACAGCGCTGGAGCTTGCAGGAGCATGGCAGCCGTATCGTTTACGCATCCGATGAACTGTATCTGCTGGCGAATCTGCCGCTGCCGGATGATGCGGCATACGAGGGATATCCGCAGTATGAAAACGGTGTCGGAATGCTCCGCTATCTCATGAATGAATTTTATGATGCGCTCGAAGATGCCGAATATGACGGTGATGCACGCTTTCTGACAATCGCAACAGGTGAAGCGGCTGCACCGTTCCTCAGTCAGATGATGCACGATCTGGAAACGAAATTTCCGCAGGTGCATTGTCAGGTCATTCCGGTCGAAAATGATTTCTACGGGCATACCATTACCGTTGCAGGTCTGCTGACCTATCACGATCTCAGCAGGACACTGAAAGACCGCGATCTCGGCAGCGCTGTTCTGCTGACGGAGACCTGTCTGCGGCATGACGATGTGTTCCTCGATGATAAATCACGCGAGGATTTGCAGGCGTATCTCGGATTGCCGGTCATTCGGACAAAGGTGGACGGTTATGTGCTGCTTGATACCGTTCTGGGATATGCTGACGGCTGTTGATTCAGTTGTCAAGATTCCAAGCGCGATCCTGCGTTTCCCGACTGCATGAAGCGCGTTCTTTCATTCAGTAACTCTGTTCACACACCCGGGGCTTGCCGAATCCCGTCTGCTCCGTATGCACGATGCACGGATGCATTCGGAATCGCAGCGCCCTCTATATATAGTTCCGAAACAGGCAAAAGTTGTACGTTTGCGTGCAACTATGACAAGAATTGTAATCAATTATTAAGAAACGGATGCGTTGCGGGACTGATGCATACAAATTGAAACATAATATGGGATCCCCAAGGGATATCCATTTGGTCAGTTCAAGGGCTGAATGCCCTTGCAGGATATGAGGCAAAGCCCCATAAATACAAAGGAGTGCAGGCAGAATGGCTTTACCGGTAGTTGCCGTGGTCGGTCGTCCGAATGTCGGAAAATCGACTCTTTTCAATAAACTCGTCGGACAGCGGCTCTCGATCGTCGAGGATACGCCCGGTGTCACACGCGACCGCATCTATGCCAAGGCAGAATGGTGCGGCAGAAACTTTATGGTCGTCGATACCGGCGGTATTGAGCCGAAAACCGATGACCATATGCTCGAACAAATGCGCAGACAGGCGGAACTTGCGATCGAACGTGCGGATGTCATTGTCCTTGTGACCGATCTGCGCTCCGGCGTGACAGCAAATGATCTCGATGTTGCAAATATGCTGCAAAAATCCGGCAAGCCGATCGTTCTCTGTGTCAATAAATGTGACAGTATCGGCGAAATGCCGCCTGAGTTCTATGAATTCTATAATCTCGGTCTGGGTGATCCGTATCCCGTTTCGTCTCTGCACGGAAACGGAACAGGTGATATGCTCGATGCCGTCTGCGAACTGTTCCCCGAAGATGCCGAAAATGAGGAAGATACAGAGCGTATCGCTGTTGCCGTGATCGGAAAACCGAATGTCGGCAAATCAAGCCTCATCAATTATCTTGCCGGCGAGGAACGCAGCATTGTTGCAAATGAAGCCGGTACGACACGCGATGCCATCGACCTGCCCTTTGAAAATGAAACCGGTAAATATCTGTTCATTGATACCGCAGGTATCCGCAAGAAATCGAAAATTTCCGATGATATTGAGCATTACAGTGTATTGCGTGCATTTATGGCGGTTGACCGCGCTCAGGTCGCTGTGATCATCGTCGATGCAACGACCGGATTTACCGAGCAGGACAGCAAGGTCGCAGGCTATGCGCATCAGCAGGGCAAGGCGTGCATCGTCTGCGTCAATAAATGGGATCTTGTTGAGAAAGACGGCAAGACCATGCAGGAATTCCAGAAGAAACTCGAAAATGATTTCAGCTTCATGAGCTATGTGCCGTTCCTGTTCATCAGCGCAAAGACCGGTCAGCGCGTACAAAAACTGTTCCCGCTGATCCAGCAGGTCGCCGCAAATAATGCAATGCGCATTACGACCGGTAAGCTGAATGATGTTCTCGCATACGCAACAGCGCGTGTGCAGCCGCCGACCGATAAGGGCAAGCGCCTCAAAATTTATTACATGACGCAGGCAGGCTCACAGCCGCCGACTTTCGTTTTCTTTGTCAATCGCTCCGATCTGTTCCATTTTTCATATCAGCGCTACCTCGAAAATCAGCTCCGCGAAACCTTCGGTCTGGAAGGTACACCGGTGCGGTTTATCATCCGTGAGCGCGGCAACGACAGCGGCAGCAAGGGCTGACACCGCCGATTCCGCACTGTATTGATCGAATCTCATTTTAGGAGAAATCTGTATGCAGGGTACTTTTTTCGGCTATTTGCTTAGTATTCTGATCGCTGCGGCGATCGGTTATCTGTTCGGCAGTATCAACGGCGGCATCACTTCCGTCCGTCTGCTCAAACATCAGGATATACGTGATTTCGGCAGCGGAAATGCCGGTCTGACAAATGTTCTGCGCTGTTTCGGCAAGGGTTGCGGCATTATGACACTGGTCATTGACCTCGGAAAGGGCGCTGCTGCAATGGCACTTGCACAGTTCGTCTGCAAAATGCTTGCATGGGCTCCGGTCGCTGAAGGGACAGGCGATGCACATGATTATCGCTGGCTCTGCTATGTCGCGGCGACATTTGTTGTCCTCGGACACGTTTTTCCGCTTTGGCACGGTTTCCGCGGCGGAAAAGGCGTACTTGTCGGTGTCAGCGTGTTCCTCGTCATCAATCCGCTGACATTCGTTATCCTTATGGTGATCTTTGGTGTGATCCTCTGGCGCTCCAAGTATGTTTCACTCGCTTCGTGCATCGCAACGCTCTGCGTTATTCCCGTTACATTGATTCTGGAGTATTTTCAGCGCGGTGCATTCCTGAGCATTTCTTTACTTTATACGGTTCTGATTACTGTTCCGGCGGTGCTGATCGTTTACAGTCACCGCGAAAATATTGAACGGCTGAAAAACGGTACGGAACGCAAAATTACCGATAAGAAAAATCCGGAACCGGCAAAATAAAATACAAAACTGCATTCAAACAAACAGGTGGGTAATATGGCAGATAAAAAAGACAGAAAATCTACTGCCGGAGATGCTGCAAAAACCGGCATTACATTCGGCAGCGCGCTTGCTATGGTGATCAGCTATTCAACGTGGAAATCGGTCGGCTGGGCGATCATTCACGGCCTGATGAGCTGGGTTTATGTAATCTATTATGTCATACGGTATTGAACCGCGAAACTGACATATAAAAGGAGGAAACTGATATGGCAAAAATTACGGTTCTCGGCGGCGGCTTCGGCACCGCGCTCGCTGTGATGCTCTATACCACACAGCAGCATGATGTGACGATCTGGAGCGCGCTTCCGGAGGAAATTGAAGCAATGCGCAGAGACGGTGAACAGAAGGAAAAACTGCCCGGTGTCAAAATCCCGAACGGTATTTCCCTTACTACAGATCTGTCTGTGGTCGAGGACAGCGACCTTGTGCTGTTTGCGATCCCGTCTGCGTATGTCAGAAGTACCTGTCAGAGTGTCGCACCGCATCTGAAAGAGGGTACGGTCATCGTCAATGCCGGCAAAGGCATCGAGGAAGATACTTTTAAGCTGATGAGCACGGTTTTTGCAGAGGAACTGCCGCAGGGTACGTATGTTGTTCTGACCGGTCCTTCCCATGCGGAAGAAGTCGGCAGAAATGTTCCGACAAGCGTTGTTGCTGCGTCCTCAAACCGCATGGCGGCTTATCTCGTACAGGAATGGTTCAGCTCTGACACATTCCGCGTTTATATCAATGATGATGTGACCGGCTGTGAGCTTGGCGGTGCGCTCAAAAACGTCATTGCACTTTCGGCAGGTATTTCGGACGGTTTGGGCTTCGGTGATAATACCAAGGCAATGCTGATGACACGCGGCCTGCATGAGATCGAACGGCTCGGTGCGGCGCTCGGTGCGCGTGCAAATACATTTGCAGGTCTGACCGGTATCGGTGACCTGATCGTTACCTGTACGTCTATGCATTCCCGTAACCGCAGAGCCGGTATCCTCATCGGACAGGGCGTTTCTCCTGCTGATGCAGTCGAGCAGGTCGGAACAGTCGAAGGCTATTACTGCTGCAGTGCCGCTTACGGTCTCGGTCAGCGCTATGATGTCGAAATGCCCCTCACAGAGGCACTCTACAAAATTCTCTATGAAAATGTGAATGTGCAGGATGTCGTGAAGGATCTGATGTCACGCCCGAAAAAGCATGAATATGAAAAATTGACCTGATTTTTGTGCTGTCTGCGCGATTTTTTATCAATGTGAAAAAATGAAATGAAACATGAGAAAACGAGAAAATAAGAGTGATATCGAGAGAAAACAAGAGATTGAACGATATATTTTGAAAATTCGGCATTTTGCCGATTGACAATGCTCGGCGAATCATGTATAATAGTAAGGCACGCTGGAAAAGATACGAACTCCGTCCCCGTGGAGAATGTATGGATTCCGGTTACCTAAAATATCAGATGGAGGAAAATATTATGTCAACCACGATGCCGAAGGTTGCTGAAATCAACCGTAAATGGTATATCATTGACGCAGCAGGTCAGCCGCTTGGCCGTACCGCTGCTAAGGCTGCTGCTCTTCTGCGCGGCAAGCATAAGGTCGACTTCACCCCGAATGTCGATTGCGGTGATCACGTTATCATCATCAACTGCGGAAAGGCTGTTCTGACCGGTAAGAAGCTCGATCAGAAGTTCGAGATCTGGCACACCGGCTGGATCGGTCACCTCAAGAAGGTCTCCTACCGCGATCTTATGGAGAAGAATCCGGAACACGCTATGTTTATCGCTGTTCAGGGTATGCTGCCGGATAACTACATCGGCAGAACCTCTATGAAGCGTCTGCGCGTCTATGCTGACGCTGAGCATAAGAATGCAGCTCAGAAGCCTGAGCTGTGGACACTGTAATGAAAGGAGCCAGAAACAATGAGTGAAACAGTTTCCTATGAAGCAAAGCTGAAGTCCTTCTACGGCACCGGCAGAAGAAAGCATTCCGTTGCAAGAGTTCGCCTGTATCCCGGCTCCGGCAATGTTACCATCAACGGCAGAACGATCGACGATTACTTCGGTCTTGATACCCTCAAGCTGATCGTTCGTCAGCCGCTTGCTCTTACCGAAACCGATGCACAGTTCGATATCGTCTGCACTGTTGCAGGCGGCGGCGTTACCGGTCAGGCAGGTGCGATCCGTCACGGTGTTGCACGCGCTCTGCTCCAGTTCAATGCTGAACTTCGTCCGGCTCTCAAAAAGGCTGGCTTTCTTACTCGTGACCCGAGAATGAAGGAAAGAAAGAAGTACGGTCTCAAAGCTGCTCGTCGCGCTCCGCAGTTCTCCAAGCGCTGATTCGTATTTCAGATATTACAAAAGGCATCCGATGTTTTTCGGATGCCTTTTCTGTTTTGGGGGACTGCCGCTGGTTCGCTGATAAGAAAAGGACATCCCCGAATACTCGGAGATGTCTTTTGCTTGATATGATTTGTTATGCGTTTTCGGTCTGTACCGGCTGAGTTTCCTCGGTATATGACCAAATCTTCTTCCAGCGTTCTGTGATCTCGCCGCGTTTGGATTTGCGGATATAGTACAATCCGAGAACGGTGAATACTGCCATAATGAGAATGTCCCAAATAACATCCGGTGTGAACGTAATCTCTTTCATGACGCCGCTTTCATTGACTGCTGCTTCATTCAGAAAAGCAAGGAAATCCTGAAGTACATGGCTGAAGATGCACCAGAGAATGTTGCCCGTCCGCATATAGACCGCACCAAAAAAGATACCGATTCCGGTCGCGCAGACGACCTGATAGATCGTTGCACCAAGCGGCGCACCCATCAGCATATTGGTTGCGTGAATCAGACCGAACAGGATACTTGTCAGAATAACGGAAAATGCGATTTTTTTCTCATTGAATTTATATGCCCGCATCAGATATGCGATCGGAACTGCGCGGAACATAGTTTCCTCGAAAAAGCCTGCCTGCAGCGAAAGAATGGAGCTGCGAAGCGTCGGGAATGTTGTGGCAAAGAATAACCCTGACAGATTGTAGAGCAGAGCCGGAATGATCAGAAGTGCTGCAAGTTTAAAGCTGCCGTTTGTGATGAAATTGCGAAAACCGTCGCGCTTATAGCATATATGAAATATAAATAGAGATAAGATGCCGCCGATCGCTGTGATCAGACTGACCGCCATCATGGATTTTTCATTTCTTAATAGGGGATCGAAAAATGCGACAGGGAGGGTTAAGATGTTTACAATCAGAAATATCAAAAGCATCCATCCAATCGCGCCGGCGACTGGTTTCCGGAATTTCGGTTTTTTCTGTTGGACTGTTGGTGCAGGCTGACTGCTGACAGGCTGCTGCGGTGTTTGGTTCGGGTTCTCGTTCATAAATATTCTCCTTTATATTATAATTCAGCTTATTTGAAACTGATTACTCTATTATAATAGATTTGGGTAATTTTGTCAAGTATTATATGCGCATCTGATTTGCAGACTGTGCGGTTCATAATCGCACAAAAAAGACATCCCCGATTTACGGAGATGTCTCTTTCTGTGATTCAGGTTGCCAGGGTGATGTCGATTGCCAGTGAGGGCGGATCAAGTGCCCAGACACCTTTGATCGTTTTCGGCAGTGTTACGGTGATTGTCGGCGTGTATTCGCCTTCCTCTGATACGATCGTACTGATGAGATTGACAGAAGCTGTGATGTCTTCTTCTTTGATCTGTTCAAGCTCCTCGGCTGTTCCGCAGAGTGTGATCTGCGTATTGCCGTTTGGAAATTTCAGATTGTAGTTGTAGCGATTGTCCATGCTTTGCAGCTGAATATCACTGTTTTTGATCCAGAGTGTCTTTTTGATCAGGTTGGTATCGTCCAGTTTGACTTTTACCGATGAGATTTGATCCGGAAATACAAGTCCGTCTGCTGTTGGGATCGTTCCCTCATTCAGCATACCCGGTATGAGATCGCTGAACTGTATCGCTTGCAGATCATAGCTTTTCTGATTGTCGAGATTATCCTTTTGCGCCGGATCGGAGGTTTGGATCGTGAGCATCAGATTGTTGTCACCGTAATCCGGCAGACAGTATTCATCTTTACCGACAATAAGCCGGATGCGCTGATATATACTGTCGATCGCATCTGCACTAAATCCGTTCGGGAAATTGTTGATCGTGATGCCGACCGGAAGGGTGCGCGAATAACGAACCGGAATCGTGACGGAAAAGCGGCCTGTTATATACATTTCAAAGGCACTGCTGTCCAATGGATTGCCGGCGGCGTTCATGCAGGTAAAATCGCTGCTCTCAAAGGTTTGGGTTTCGATCAGTTCTCCCTTTTCATTGAGATTGACACAGATATGATCGAGCGCCTCAAGCTGTCTGGAAGGGCCGCTGACTGTGATCTTTGCAGGCTTATAGATGAATTCGCTTTCGTCAATGACTGTATCTTCCTTATCCCACGTAAGATGTTGATTCGTTTCGCTGACCGGAATTTCTTTTGTCGTTTTTCGATCCATATCAACGGGGATGCTGCTCGGCGTGATATCCGCCTTTAACTGTGCGCCGTTGACCGTCCGTACTTTGAGCGGGAGTATCTGTATTCCGATCATGTCCGTTACATCGGAATCAAAATCAATATAGACTTCGATATCCGAACGGGACAGACCGCCGATCGAGGCGCGTGTGCCGTAGATCGTACAGTCTATATTCGTGAGCTGAATCTCCTCTGCCGAATCCGGCAGAATCTGCAATCCGAATCTTCCGGCTTTTGTATTTGCAAGCTGCGGTTCCTTGATCGGGAGCTTGGAGAATTTCGTATAAAAATCTGTTGTGATCGTGGATGCGATATATGCCCAGAGAAACAGGGCACAGATAAATGACAGAACGAGCAGTAAAATATCGGCCCGCTTTAGCTTGCGGAGTTTTTTGATCGGCAGCTTGGAAACGATCTCCTCTGCTGTCGATCTGACTTTTTTCGTCTGCATATTCAGCCCTCCTTTTTCTTTGCAGAGGGCGTGCGCTCTGCGCTCTGCGCTTCTTCCAGTGCCTGAAGGATATCCTTCTCCGGCAGTTCCCGTGTCGGAAGTTCCTGACGGGGATCGGTTTTGTTTGCGGTATCTTTGGATTTGCGGTGCAGGAACGGCAGCTTGATCGTTTTATTGCGCCAGTTGTCTTTATCCTGCGGCAGCAGTACCGAACGCAGGAGATGCTCCAGTGATTTTGCGGTGTAATTGCGTGTCAGGATGCCGTCATCTGCAACGGAGATCTGACCGGTTTCTTCGGATACCACAATGACGATCGCATCGGAGTTTTCGCTCATGCCGATCGCGGCACGGTGACGGGAACCGAGATGCTTGTCGATCAGTTCCTCTTTCTGCGGTTTCGGCAGGAAGCACGCTGCTGCCCAGATGATGCCGTCCCGCATGATCACTGCACCGTCATGCAGCGGCGTTTTATTGAAGAAGATATTGCCGAAAAGCTCGGTGCTCGGCAGTGCTTTCATTACGGTGCCGTTGAGGATCTGTTCGCCCAGCTTCGTGCCGCGCTCAATGACGATCAGCGCACCGGTCGCCGTTTTGGAAAGCTGTTCAACGGAGGCGCAGATGATCGGGATCGCTTTTGTCCACTGCGCGATCACATCTTCATCTTCACCGAGCGTCAGGCGTGAGAGCCGTGCGGATGTCGAACCGAATTTTTCCAGCACTCTGCGCAGTTCCGGCTGAAACAGGATGATAATTGCGATCAGTCCGGCGTTGAGTGCTTTGACTGAGATCCAATGAATTGCTTTCAGCTTCAAAAAGTCACTGACGAAAAATATAAAGACAATAAAGAGGATGCCTTTCATGAGCTGACCGGCGCGTGTTTCACGAACGAATTTCAGGATCGTATAAACCAGGATCGTCAGCAGGGCAATATCGAGGTAGTCGATCGGGCTGATCGAACTGAGGACGTTCACAAGCGACGTCCATTCTGTACGCAAAGTCTCAAACACGCGAAGTCACTCCTTTCCGCGGCAGACAGCCTGTTCTTTCATAATTCAATACATATTTAGTATAGCACATTTTGGTCTGAATTTCAACCACTTCATAGAATTTTCTTGTGACTGACACATATTTTGGCGGATGCGAGACAGGCTGCGGTTGACATTTTTGTGAGAATCGTGTATAATAATGACGGTATTTCATTTTTCGGACGAAAGGAATGAAGATATGGAATCAAGAGTCGCTGTCATTGCGATCATCGTACAGGACAGCAGTTCGGCTGTCAGCATCAATGCACTGCTGCATGAATACGATCAGTATATCATCGGGCGCATGGGCATTCCTTACCGCACAAAAGGGATCAGCATTATCAATATTGCGATTGATGCGCCGCAGGATGTGATCAACCGCCTTGCCGGCAGTATCGGCAGATTGCAGGACGTGAGTGCGAAAACCGTTTACGCGCCGGCGTAATTACATATCATATTTTATATTGTTCAGATAGATGCTTTCTTCTGATGCCAAAACACAGCGCACGCTGTCTTGCGGCAAAAGTACGACAGCCGGACATTTGTCATTTGTCATAGGTAAGCCGTATTTTCTTTTTCGGAAGAAAATACGGCTTTTTTTGATTGTCTGCGGAAAGGATAACATTATGATCAAAATTGCAGTTTACGGAAAGGGCGGCATCGGTAAATCAACGATCTCCGGTAATCTTTCTGCGGAATTTGCCGCAAGAGGTCTGCGCGTGATGCAGATCGGCTGCGATCCGAAAGCGGATTCGACTGCGCTCCTGCACGGCGGCAGCCGCATCCCGACTGTTTTGCAGCTCGAACGTGAAAAAGGCAGCGGAATGACTTTGGATGATATCGTGACAGTCAGTGAATGCGGCGTGATCTGTGTGGAAGCAGGCGGGCCTGTTCCCGGCGTTGGATGCGCCGGCAGAGGTATCATCAATGCACTCGAAACACTCAAAAAACTCGGAGCATACGAGAAATATCAGCCGGATATTGTATTGTATGACGTTCTCGGCGATGTTGTCTGCGGCGGCTTTTCCATGCCGATGCGCAAGGGCTATGCCGACCGCGTTTTTGTGGTCACATCCAGTGAGAAAATGGCGCGTTATGCCGCCGCAAATATTTGTATGGCGGTGCAGAATTTTCAGGGGCGCGGCTATGCTTCACTCGGCGGTCTGATCCTGAATTGCCGCAATGTCCCCGATGAGGTGCAGCTGACCGAATCGCTTGCGGCTGATTTCAATACGAAGATCATCGGGACGATCGAACGCTCACAGCAAATTCAGAATGCCGATGCAGAGGGCAGCTTGTTTATTTCAAAATATCCGGAATGCCGCGCGGCGGTACAGCTTCGTGCGCTTGCCGATGCAGTTCTGACGGAATGTGAGGCGTAATATGCAGCAGTATCAGAAACCGCCCTGCCGCAGGATCGCCGATGCCGATATCCATGCACTTTTTGCATCCGGACTCGAATATAATCCGCCGGTGCGCGGTATGTGGAATATTGTGCATATCGGGATGCTCGTGCCGGAATCCCATCAGATCTACGCCTGCGCACAGGGATGTCTGCGCGGTGTCATTCTGACTGCTGCCGAATCCAATCAGCTCGGCCGTCTGAGCTGGATCTCCCTGACCGAAGAAGATATGTTCAACGGTACACTCGAAAGCAGTCTGGTCGAAGGTGTCAGTACGATCATCGAAAAGCTCGGCTTTCATCCGCCGATGATCTCGCTGTTTTTAAGCTGTATGCATCTGTTCGCAGGCTGTGATCTTGACGGCGTGTTTGATGATCTTCGTGCGCGGTATCCTGATATCACCTTTGTCGATTGCTATATGACACCGACCATGCGCATGACGATTCCGCCTGCTGCGCAGACCTTCCGTCAGCTTTATATGGGGCTGAAGCCGCTGCCGCCGACAAATGCCGTGAATCTCATCGGATGTGAACGTCCGACCGATGAACATTCTGAGCTTGTGCGCATCCTGCGCAGTGCCGGAATGAAGCTGCACGATCTGTCCTGCTGCAAAACCTATGACGATTATCTGCAAATGGCTGAGAGCAAACTCAATATTGCCTATCTGCCGACGGCACACGCCGCGCTCGATGCACTGGAAGAAAAAATCGGCATTCCGCAGCTTTATCTGCCGGCTCGGTTCGATTTTGCCGGTCTGCATGAAAATTATCAGCAGCTCTGCGATGTTTTGCAGATTCCCTGTCCTGATCTGACAGATGCGGAAAACAAGGCTGACGCTGCACTTCGCAAGACAAAACAGGAAATTGGTGATATCGCGGTCGCAATCGACTATACTGCTGTTTCCAGACCGTTTGAACTTGCAAAACTGCTCTGCGAATACGGCTTTCATGTCAGGTATATTGTTGCGGATGCGGCAGGTGAGGATGCGGATGCATTCCGGTGGTTACAGGAGCATCAGCCCGATCTGCTGCTGTATTCTGCGGTGAATGTCAATATGCTGCATCAGCATGAACAACCGCAGGAGCCGGTTTTGGCGGTCGGGCAGAAGGCGGCTTACTATTTTGCAACTGACCGCTTTGTGAATTTTGTCGTCAACGGCGGCTATTACGGCTTTGCAGGCATTTGTGCGATCGCGGAACTGATGCTGGATGCGTTCCGGCATCCGAAAGACCGCCGCCCGCTGCTGCGGCATAAAGGTTATGGCTGTGATTCCTGTCTGCTTGCATGATCGGAGAACAGATATGAAACAGATATCCAGAATTATTCCATGCTATGCGGCAGATACATCCGGTGTCTGCTCTGCACTTTATGAACTCGGCGGCATGGTCGCCGTTCACGATGCATCCGGTGTCAATTCCACCTACGCAACGCATGATGAGCTGCGCTGGGAAGATATGCAGTCGATGATCTATGTTTCCGGACTGACCGAACTGGACGCGATCCTCGGCAATGATGAAAAATTCATCGTGGATGTGATCGCCGCTGCTGCCGATCAGAAACCGCGGTTTATCGCAGTCTGCGGTTCACCGATGCCCATGATGATCGGCGTGGATTTTGATGCCGTGGCAGCGGAGATCGAACAGCGCAGCGGCATCCGGACATTTGCCCTGCATACAAACGGGATGCATTCCTATCCGGACGGCGCTTCGGAAGCATTGCTTGCACTTGCACGGGAATATGTTCTGCCGTCTGCGGAAACTGTCCGGAACGGTGTGAATATTCTCGGCGCTCTGCCGCTGGATTTCGGGAATCCGCAGGAGATCGGAAGTATGCATGAATGGCTTGCGGAAAACGGTTTTTCTGCTGTATCCTGCTTTGCGATGGGCGATTCGCTTGAAACGCTTGCACAAGCCGGAAAAGCCGCGGTGAATCTTGTTGTTTCATACAGCGGATATGCCGCCGCGGAATATTTGTATCAGTGCTTTGATATGCCGTATGTCTGCGGTGTGCCGGACGGCGGTGCATTTTCTGCGGTGCTTGCGGATGCGCTCCGGCAGGCGGCTGAATCCGGTCAGCCGCAGTATCCCTGCACATTCCGCGGTACATCCGGCAGGACGGTCGCTGTCATCGGGGAAAGCATCTTTGCAGGCTCGATCGCTGCACAGCTCGGTTTGTCGGGTTATTCTGCCCGTTTGATCTGTCCGCTGCCGCATTCGGATAATTTGTTTGCAGCAGGGGATTCGGATGCTGATGCAGAGGAATCCATCGAACAAATACTGTCAGAAATGCAGCCGGATGCAGTCATTGCCGATACGCTTTACCGCTTCATTCTGCCGGAAAATGTGCGGCATATCGAACTGCCGCATTATGCCTTTTCCGGCAGATGCTTTGAACGGCAGATGCAGGATCTTATCGGCACACGTTTTGATACATGGATAAACAGTCAGCAATTATAATATAGGTGAGCAATATGATTAAACTTGCGGTTTACGGAAAGGGCGGTATCGGCAAATCAACCTGTACCGCGAATCTTGCGGCGGCGTTTGCGATGCGCGGCAAAAAAGTCATTCAGATCGGCTGTGATCCGAAAGCGGATTCGACCATCAATCTGCTCGGCGGTACGCCCGTGACACCTGTTATGGACTATCTGCGCGATCATGATGATGAGCCGGACAGTCTTGAATTGATTTCACAGCGCGGTTTCGGCGGCATCCTCTGCATTGAAACGGGCGGCCCGACACCCGGCCTCGGCTGCGCAGGACGCGGCATCATCACAACTTTCAGTCTGCTGCATGAACTGCGGCTCTTTGAACGCTGTCAGCCGGATGTCGTGCTGTATGATGTGCTGGGCGATGTGGTATGCGGCGGTTTTGCCGCACCGATCAGAGAGGGCTATGCCGAAAAGGTACTGATCGTGACTTCCGGCGAAAAAATGGCGCTCTATGCGGCGAATAACATCCATAACGCAGTGCGGAATTTTGCCGACAGAAGCTATGCAAAGGTGCGCGGCATCATTCTGAACCGCCGGAATGTCACCGATGAAGAATCGAAAGTCCGCGCATTTGCGGAATCCGCAGGGCTTGATATCGCGGCGGATATCCCGCGTTCGGATGATATCACAAAATATGAGGATATGGGCAGAACGGTCATTGAGGGTGATCCGGAATGTGAAGCTGCAAGGCGCTTTTTTGACCTCGCAGATATGCTGATCGCAGAAAATGAGAAGGATGAAACATGAACCGGACATACTATTATATTACTGCGGCAGAGCTTGCCGCACGCGGATTTGCCGGTCTTCCGGATGAACTCAATTCTGCAAAGCACATGATCTACAGCTCGCCGGCAACCCTCGATTACAATTCTCCCGGCGCAAAAGGGTTCGGCGTGAAGCGTGCCGGACTTGCGATTCCGGAATCTGTCATGCTGCTGGTCGCGCCCGGCTGCTGCGGCAGAAATACCGCGCTGCTCAATGAACTCGGTTACAGCGACCGCTTTTTCTACCTGATGCTCGATGATACTGATATCGTCACGGGACGGTATCTGAATAAGATTCCGCAGGCTTGTGCTGAATTGCTCAGCGAATGCAAAACGCCGCCCTCTGCGGTCGTGATCTGTATTACCTGTGTGGATGCGCTGCTCGGTACGGATATGGAGCACGTCTGCCGGAGCTGCACCGAACTGACCGGAATTGCGGCGATCCCTGCGTATATGTACGCACTGACACGCGAAAAACGTCTGCCGCCGATGGCACTTGTCCGCGAATCCGTGTATTCACTGCTGAAACCGCAGAAGCGTATCCCGTCCGTCTGCAATCTGCTTGGCTATTTTTCAGCATTGGAAGCGCAATGCGAACTCTATGATCTGCTGCGCTCTGCCGGTATCAAAATGATCGGGGAGATCGGACGCTGTCAGACTTTTGCAGAATATCAGGCACTTTCCGGCGCGAATTTCAATCTGGTGCTGAATGCCGAAGCGCGTCATGCAGCGCAGGATATGCAGGAACGGCTCGGTATTCCCTATATTGAACTGACAAGGCTCTATCGGCTCGATAAGATCCGCAGTCAGTATCGTCTGCTCGGACAGGCGATCGGCGCTGATCTCGATGATACTGCGTATTATCAGGCGGCGAAAGAGAAAATTGAACAGTTCCGGCAGAAATATGGCAGACTGCGCATTGCAGTCGGGGAATGTCTGAATGCGGACAGCTTTGAACTCGCGCTCACTCTGACCGAATACGGCTTTATCGTGCCGGAGATATACGGTACAGTCGGTGAACGCAATTTCATATTCATCAAAAAACTTGCGAAAATCTCTCCGGAAACACGTATCTGCTCGAATTTGTCACCGACGATGCTGTGCTATCAGACAGAAACCGAAATAGATGCTGTGATCGGCAATGATGCAATGTACTATCATAAAGATCTTGCCGGAATCGGTTTTCAGGAAGAAGAACAGCCGTTTGGCTATCGCGGTGTCATGCTGCTGTTTGAAAAGCTGGCGGCGGTATTGCAGGATAAAGGCAAAGGAGATTCATTATGAGCCGTCTGCTGACACATCTTTCACCGTTTGCGCCGGATGATTCCGGTGCCTGCGGTGTGTTCTATGAACTGGGCGGCATTACCGTGATCTGCGATGCAGGCGGCTGTGCCGGAAATGTCTGCGGATTTGATGAACCGCGCTGGCATGAGAAATCCTCGGCGCTGTTCAGCGCCGGTCTGCGCGATATGGATGCGATTCTCGGCAGAGATGAAATGCTCATCCGCAAGCTGGCAAAAATCACTGAACAAATACCGGCGGCATTTACTGCGATCGTCGGCACGCCTGTTCCGGCAGTCATTGCTGCGGATTATCTGGCATTGAAGCGCATGGCAGAAAAACAGACCGGATTGCCCTGCATTCCCGTTGAAACAGACGGTACGCACGGCTATGATTTCGGGGAAATGCTTGCATATTCGCGGCTGTTCCGGACATTTGCAAAGGAACGTCTGCCTGTCCGGAGCGGTAAATGCGGCGTGATCGGTGCAACACCGCTGAATACCGGTCTGACACACGCGGACAGTATTCTGGCGGCAGTCCGTACACAGGGATTTTCGGATGCAGTTTGTTTCGGGCTGGACAGCGGTCTGGACACAATACGAAATGCATCGGAATGTGCGCAGATACTTGTGATATCGCCGTCCGGTCTCAAAGCGGCAGAATATCTGCATGATACATTCGGGACACCGTTTACGGTCGGATTTCCGGTTCTGCCGCAGAATGTGACCGAACAGGCGGAAACGATGTCCGGCAGGCGCGTTCTGATCGTGCATCAGCAGTTTGCAGCAAATGCGCTGCGAGACTGCATCCGGAACTGCGATGTGACCTGCGGAACATGGTTTATGCATGATGCACGGTATGAGCAGAACGGCGATCTGTATTTCCGCAGTGAGGCAGATTTCCGTGCGGCGGCGATGCAGGCGGATGCGGTGTTTGCCGATCCGATGCTGCGGCGCTGTGTGCCGGATTATCAGGGTGAATGGATCGACTTTCCGCATTATGCCGTCAGCGGTTCGGCAAAATGGTGAAAATACGGAAATACGTCGAAAACTGAACGGGGGATCATGCTTTGACAAAGCAATTTCATATTTACGGCATCGTGCAGGGCGTGGGCTTCCGTCCGTTTGCGGCGGTGACGGCGGCAAGGTTCGGGATTCGCGGAACGGTCGCAAACAAAGGCTCGTATGTGGAGATCATTGCGCAGGGTGAGCCGGATGCACTCGATGCATTTGCTGAAGAAATCCGGCTGCATCCGCCGGAGCGTGCGATGATCCTTGCAATGGACAGCGAATCGCTCGATGATGCTGAAACAACGGAATACTGTGAATTTTCTATCATCGAAAGTGAAAAGAGATCCGGTGATATTTTTGTTTCGCCGGATATTGCAGTCTGTGAACAGTGCCGCGCGGAATTGTTTGATCCGCAGAACCGCCGGTATCTGCATCCGTTCATCAACTGTACGCAGTGCGGTCCGCGGCTGACCATTCTCGATGCAATGCCATACGACAGAGAACGCACGAGTATGCGTGCATTTCCGATGTGTCCGGAATG
>JAZQOZ010000033.1:0-2455 GCA_045628085.1 Oscillospiraceae bacterium
GTGAGCAGATCAAGCTCCGAGAGGGACAGCCCGATCTGCACACATCGGAGAAGGAAGAGGGGCGTTGTCATTGGGCGGTCAGTTTTGCGATGTTTTTTTTAGATTCCGCCTGTGTCTCCACGTTAAGTCCCCACAGTTCAATGAGCTGCGGCAGCACCTCATAAATTGAAAACGTATTGAAGCGTTCCAGCCAGTCATCAGGATTTTCGGGAACATCCGCAGGATTTGCGTGTTTCGCCATGATGTATGCGATATTCTCGAACACCTCAAGGCTCTCAATGTCAAGTTCAGAGGATTCCTCATCGCCATCCTTGACAGAGGTCTGTAATGCCGCAAAATCCTTGTAGATGTCGCGGCGGAACTTGATGCGGTACATTCTCGGAATTGCCGCACTTGCTTTGAACGGCACATCAATTCCGTCAACAGTAATCGTTTTCTGGATAGCCATAGTCCGCCTCCTTACGTTTTGTTCGTGGTTGTGCCTGTGTTGGTACTCTTGGTCTGCATGGTCGGAATATACACGGCGGAGTACCAGTTGTTATAAGTGGTTTCGTACGTGTTCTCGCAGGTTTTGGATTTTACCAGACCGTTCGGCAGTGCCGATGCAGTCAGCGACAGCGTTTCCGTCTTGACTTCGGTAGACTCCTCCGTGGTGGAGCTTTCCGTGTTCGGACGGGATGCAGAACAACAGTACAGTACATGACGGATTTTGTTCTTGTCGCCGGAAAATTCAAACAACAGCGCAAACTGCTGCGACTCTGCGTCGTTGCGCTCCACCAGTACACCCTTTGCGTCCAGAATTTCACCGAGAATTTCCGTGGCAAAATCGGTTGTGATAAGCGCAAGTTCCAAGTCGCCGGTGTATCCTGCGTTGTTGTTGATAACGTAGTAAACCCCGTCATCGGATAGTGATAGGTAATCCTTTGATATAATCTCCGGATTTTCCCCCACTCCACACCGTACATGCGACTTTCACCGCATACGGCGTTCCATCAAGATTATCGTTTTGTCATATTAGCAAGTATTTCAAAGCATTCAGAAACTTTCAGATAGCAGGATTTCCTGCCATAGTTCTTAATTTATTTAACTTTTCAAGTTGAGGTTTTGTAAGGTTCAGTTTGTTCAGATATACCATTATCGTTTCTGGATTCGTTGCATGAATTAGTCTGTGTGCATTTACATGCACGATTATCAGATTTTTGTATTCGTCTGTGCCGCCTTGCGATACCGGCTTTTTATGATGACAGTGGATTTCATCAACCCATAGTACCTTTCCGGTGATAGCACATTTTCCATATTGAGCAGCATACAGTGAAACTCGATTGTCCATGTATTCTACACTTCTGCCATTCATGTGGGATTTTGCAAGCATATGCAGAACCGCTATAACACTTTCATCGAATTTCAGGCATTTATGAATTTCGCTCCTGCCCTCTGGAGTGTATTTGCATATCTTAACCTTTTTGTATCTTGGTGTCTTGGTCTGCACATAAGAAAATGGAATTAAGGGTGCATCTCCGAGAAAACAAATCATCTTGCTTTTCCCATAGTTCTTTTGTATGAATGCAGATTGTATGACACCATTTGATTTTAACTGACCTCTTAACCGATTGTAGATAGTTTTGCGAATCGTGTTATAAATCGCACTGCAATCACATGAAATATGAGTTGCAACACGATAGTAGTTGTGAATGCCAAAGACGACAGTATTGTATTGTCTGACATGGATGCCCAGTTCTTTGGCATTTTTGCTGTGTTCTATTTCTACAATCTTTTTATGGAGTGTTTCTGTAACCCGCTTTTTTGATTTTTCTGACATATGTGATTGTACCACATATTTCTTTGCTTTGCGGACTGCTTTCAGTTCAAATCCAAGAAATTCAGAACATTTCTTTTTCAGATTTACAACCCTTGATTTTTCTTCGCTGATTTCGAGTTTCAATCGCTCTTTCAACCACTTCTTTACTGCCACAAAAATTTTGTCTGCATCACTTCGCTTGCGGCAGAAAATCTTAAAATCATCTGCATAGCGAACGATATACATTTCTTTCAGTTTGCTTTCCTGTAGAACACGGAATTTGTTTGCACAACTGATTGTACCATTTTTTGAAATATGCGGCTTGAACTGCGTATGCGTCGGCATGGTTTCCCACTGACTGCTTATCCACCAATCCAGTTCATTCAGCGCAATATTTGCAAGCAAAGGTGACAGAATGCCGCCCTGCGGTGTTCCTTTATCTGGCTTTATTGTTGTGCCGTCTGGCATTATAATCGGTGCTTTCAGCATCTGCTTTATCACACATATCAGCTTTTTATCTTGAACACTGGATAGAACAGGCTTCTAATTGGGATACCATCCCTGAATTAAAGTCATTTATTGACGGTTTGAAACATGATATATCTGCAGTAAAAAATGCAATCATGTTCGATTACAACAATGGTCTTGCCGAGGGCA
>JAZQOZ010000034.1:0-9319 GCA_045628085.1 Oscillospiraceae bacterium
ATCTTGAACACTGGATAGAACAGGCTTCTAATTGGGATACCATCCCTGAATTAAAGTCATTTATTGACGGTTTGAAACATGATATATCTGCAGTAAAAAATGCAATCATGTTCGATTACAACAATGGTCTTGCCGAGGGCAGCGTAACAAAGATCAAACTCATTAAGCGAATAATGTACGGACGAAACAGCTTTACTCTGCTGAAAGCTAAAGTCCTGATGCATGAGCTTTTATACGCAAATAGCAACTAACTGTTAGCGCCCAGCTAATTTGTCATCCAGAAGTGAATGTATTTTGTCAATGGCAGGCACTATAATTTGTCAAGGTACACTTGGACAGAAAGCAAACTGACACCCCCTCCCGGAGATGTCAGTTTCAGATATAGGAGAGCAGATGCTCCCGGCAAAATCCCGTAAGGCGCTCAGGTCGCTCCCCAGCGTTGCCCTATCCTCCTCACGTGCAAAAGCCCATTGATTAGAATGGATATTGTTGAATCGGACAGGATGAGCAGATGCAACCATCAGTGAAATGCAGTTCATGTCTGTAAAGAATATCGAGGATCTCAATTGTGAGGTCATGTCTGCTTATTTTTTCGGCATTATCATTCTCGGTGAGAATTTGAAAATACTCGAACACTTCTTGCCTTGCTTTGGAATAATCCAAACGGCGCAGCAGCCAGATCAGCACAGCATCATGCAGCAGTTCTTCTGTCATGTACTTTTCACCCCCGTAACCTCGTTTTCAAGTACGATGTCTACTGACTTGCTGTCAATGCAGGTTTGCTTCATCTGCGACCCATAGATCAGAGACTGACTGCAAGCCCGATTGATGAGTCTTGGATTTCCGCCGGAGAACTCAAATATTGACTTCATGGCATCTTCTGTAAAAATAGGATTGCTATGACCGGCATACAAGAGCTGGGCTTCAATGTACTGCCTGGTATCTGCAAAGTCCATCGGAGTGAGGAAGCATTCAATGTCCACACGCTCAAGGATTGCTCTGTATGCAGAGAGCCGCAGCTTGTCCCAGAGTTCTGTCTGACCGGACAGAATCAGCGCCATCGGGTTCTCTGAGTCCATCTTATAGTTGAGCAGAAAACGTGCTTCTTCCAGCATTTCTTTGCTCAGGAGATGTGCCTCATCAACGATCACAACCGCTTTCCGGTTCTGCATCCCGCGCATGATCTCGATCTGCTTATGAAGATTATCCCTTGCGGTATTGCGCTGAAGCACAGGCTTGCAGCCCAGCTGCATCAGCAGATAATTGTAAAAACTGCGCGGTGTCAGCTTGGAGTCGGAGATATACAGGACCATATACTCCGTTTCAGGAAGCTCATCCTTCAGGCGGCGGAGCGTACTTGTCTTACCTGTTCCGGGTTCTCCGATCAGGACAGCAAAGAGCTGGTTTCTGGCGGTGTATTCCAGACGGCTGAACACCTCTGCGCTCTGCCGCGTTTTATGCAATGCAGTGGTCGGAATGCTGCGCGTAAACGGCGTATGCTTCATTTCATAGAACAGCTCAAACATTTTCATCGCCCTCCAATGCTCTTGTGTACGAGATAACAGCTCTGCGCTCCTTCTCATCAGCAGTTCCGGTTACTGCATCAAGAAGCCTTGAGGAATCCGCAGGGAGACGGTCGATTCCGACACGCTTCGGCTTTTTCGCAACATGAGTACCGATCTTAGCGGGCTCGGCATAGAACGGTTCATGCCCTCTGGCTTCGATCCGTACCTTTGCGATGTTCAGCGGATCATAGACAACATCGACCTGTTGTCCGGCATACAGAAGCCCCACATCGTATTCCTTACCCATAAAGCTGATGCAGCCGGACTTGTTGACCTTTCGCGGCTCACAATGCAGGAACGCACTGGCAAGGAGTGCTTCATCAGGATAATTCAACGGCATCGAATCTGACTTGAAAGCGCGTTCGGGAGTCGTGCCGAGCGCACTGTGTGTCTTGCTGTGGTAACATTCTGAAAGCCATGCCGTAAACAGACGGTTCAGCTCTTCGATGCTTTCCGGCGGGTTTACATCGATCTCAGCAAGAAAAGAATCGACAGTATGATTGAAACGCTCCTGTTTTCCCTTGCCCTGCGGGTTACGGGGCTTGGCGTACAGAAGCCGGATACCGAGCAGACCGCATGTACGCTTCATCCAATGTGTACGGTACTGAGAGCCGTTGTCAAAGTAGATACGGCGCGGAACACCGTATTTCTGAATGCCCTTCTTCATCGTATCCTCCACGATGGTCTGCTCCATATCCCCGTAGAACTGTGCGTGGATAATGTAACGGGTGGCATCGTCGATCAGGCAGGATAGATATGTCGGCTGTACTTTTCCGCCGATCCTCAGCGTCGGACCGTATTTGATGTCGCCCTGCCAGAGATCGCAGCGGTGAACCCTTTGAAACCGCTGAGAAGCATATCCATTGTCCTGATACATTTTCATCATAGCAGACGAATATCCTTCCCTTGCAAGCGCCCGCTGCAATGTCGTGCGCTTCAGAACACCCTGCTCCGCCCTGCCTTCCAGTTCGAGAATCCGGATAATGGTTGGTACGCTGCGTGACGGAATTTCACGGCGCAGGCGAATCGCTTCCGCGAGAATCTCTTTTGAAATGACGGGATTCTGCTCCGGTACTCTGTCCTGCGGTTCCAGACCGTCTATTCCCGATTCATTGTAGGCATCCACATATCGCTGCAAAGTACGGGTGGACACATCATACGTTTCGGAGATCTCACGGCGCTTGCAGTAGTACTCTTCCTGCGATGAGAGCACACCAACCAGCGGCGCAATCATAATCATACGCCGCTCTGCAATTTCTTTTGCCAGCTGCTTGTCTTTCATGCCCATAGAGGCACCTCCTTTTTTGTGATGCCTCTATCATAGCATAATTCAGCCTGACAATCTCACGAACTCGTTTGCTTTCCACTCATCAGCGTTTGCAACAGCCCTGACAAAGTATCTGAGCGTGTCAAATGTGGAATTGACATCGTAATCTGTCACGAGCATCGGGTGTTCCAGTTTCAGTCGCCTGACCGTTGCAGCCCCGAACTTCAAAAAGCGATCAACCCAACGACGGATACGGGCAGCGGAGTGATCGTCAACACAATAGTCACCGATGGCATCATGAATCGCAGCAATCGCTTCTGTGCACAGATGCTTGAAGGGAGTAACGAAATCCGGGAGTTCCCGGTGATAACGATGGCACAGTGTGCAAAGCAGTACTCTGACAGACAATTTGTCGCGCATTCCGTTTAACCTTCGTATATACCGTCTGCATCTGCTGTGCGGCTTCATAATCTGACCGCAATCGGGGCAAAAAACAGTTTCAGTTCCGGTAATATAATGGATTCCGTCCTTGACATATTCGAAAAAACGTGATACAATAATCATGTTGGGGACGATAGCCGTGTCATGAGTGCTAGTCATGACGATCAAAACGGCTATCGTGTTCCTTTCTATTGGTATGGTTATTTCTATTATATCATTTTTCTTCATAAAAGCAAAGACGGTATCCTCCCGGTTCGCATAGCCGGAAAGATACCGTTTTTGTTTTTGAACCTGTGCTGACGCACATGTGTATGCCGGCTCCAGAACCGCACTGACACGGACTTTCGACCGCACGCTGCCGGAGAAGAACCGCACTTTACTTTCATAGATACTCTTCGAGGCATTTGTCCAGTCCGTTCGCATTTATTCCACAGTCCACTTGACAGCAAGCCTCTATGAGCGTGGTAGTCCGGCAGCACAGGCAGGCAGCCACGAGGGCTGCTGCCTGGCCACCAGCCTACCACACCCATACTCACTGTCAAGCGGCTTTTGCGGCATAAAAGCTCACTTGTGCTGAGTGTGAAGAATGGTATAGTCACGGATCTGAAACTGGTGCGGTTTTCCTCCGGCGAAGTGCGGTTCTAGGTCCGGCAAGGTGCGGTTCCGAGTCCGTGTCGTTGCGGTTTTTATTCCGGCATATACAGCACAGGATGGGTTTATCGCTTTTGTTTTCCCGGGAGCATCTGCTGCCCTGACAAAACAGGTGGGCGTCCTGACAAAATACAGTGCCTCCACCTTGACAGAACGTGTGTCTGCGTGACAAAATACGTTGCCTTCTGAATGACAAAATGGGCGGGCGCTAACATGAGAAACCTATTTGTATCCAGATGTATTGAGGTATCACTTTTTCTGATTGTGTTTGTTAAGATATTTGTGTTCGTCGGAATACTGGTACAAATCTATTGTTCTCAGTGCATCTTCAAGTCGGTGTCTTTCTTGAATAGTGAGTCGGTCACTCTGATTCCTGGCAATGAGCCGCTGTTTTCTGCAACACTGCATTTTCACTGTGATCTGGAACATGCAGAAGGTAATCCGGAGTTCCATATTCAAACCGGTAAAACAGATATCACTGAATTGTTTCGGGCTCCGGATTGATTCTATGCTCAACTTTTTGAACATTGAGTATGATATGATAGAACCATAGGAAAAACAAACCGCATTCGTATATGAAAGGAGCCTATTATGGCAGAAAAGATGCTTGTCACACAGGCGCTCGATGAGCGCGACCTTCTCGTGAAGAAGATCGGCGACAAGATCGCCAAGATCAAACTTGTAGACTGTAAGCGAAAAAACGAAGACAAAACTGCCGGTGAACGCCTGACAGCAGAAGATTTCTGCAAGCAGGCAAATTCCGCCTATCAGCAGGTCATGGACCTGATCGACCGCTATCAGCGGATCGACGCTGCGATCATTGCATCCAATGCAGCAAGCATCATTGAAACCAGCGTCGGCAAAATGTCGCTGGCATTCTTTGGTATCGGGAGCCGTTTTTTACAACTTAAAATCAGGATCCACGTATGTTGAGCTTTCAAGGAAAGCTAAAGATTTTTTGTACTTTTCTATTCTCGCATAGTCTTTTTCACTTGGACTCGGAATGCGAGTAATATCCATGTTGTGCTTTAGATCTGCCATTTTTACAGCTCTTGCACAGCTATCCATACGAAGCCTTCTTAAATATTCTTCGTATGTCAGCTCATCAGTTTTGGTAAGGAGACGAATAGAATTTACAATACGGTATGTAAATCCCATATCTTTCAAGTCGTCAAATGTTATTGATGTGTCCTCACAAACATCATGTAAATAAGCTACTATTTTATACTCTGTATTGGTCAGAGATGCTGCTACAGCTTGCGGATGATTTATATACGGTTTTCCGCCTTTATCAACCTGACCTGCATGAGCTTCAGTAGCAACCTTAATCGCTAATTCAAGCAATTGGTTATACTTATTACGCTGCGAATCAAGTAACATTAACGCCTCGGTTTCAGGAACCTCCTCAAATTGCCCATACTCATCATTGTCAGCCCATCGATACATCATCATTATCGAGCTTCGTATCCACTGTTCTTCACCAAACGAGTACTGGTATTCAATATTACGTGATTCTTGTTTTACAATTTCGTCCTTATTAAGTTGGTCGAGCAATCTGAAATATATCATTTATTCAACACCTCATTTATGTTCAGTGGCTTTTGTAAGCTTTCTGATAAGGCAAACATTTCATCATTGAGTTGAGCCACCATCGGATCCGAGGGGGAGAGCACTCGGCACTGTTCATATAAACTATGAAGTTGCCCGTTCTTTAGATTGAAACTTTCAAGCGTGTGAAATTGGACTTCAAAAGCTTGACCTTCTGGACTTAAGATAGTTGCATTTATGCCGTTATAAGGATTCGACGTATCCCCCCATGTGTTTTTCACTCTCGCTACTGAGTATCCATTCGCTTCAAATTCTTGTAAGCTAAGATTTGTTCCTTCAGCTAATTGATCAGGCTCGAAAATCTCAGTGTAACGAATAAGATCGTTCATTTCCGTAATCGGCTTGCTTGTAGCTCTTCCATACATCTTTTCATATGTTGATGTAGGGGTTTTTAGCCTATACTCTATTGACATATAAAAAAGAAAGCATATCTGACCGAATTGTTCTCATATTCAGTATGAGCCTACTTCCGTTTGATTCAAAAGGCTTTCTTCAAGTTAGATAACGCAAGATCCAGTTCAATAATATAGAAAAGAAAATGACATATTGATTTATAAGAAGCCTGATATACTATTCTAAGCAGATATTACTGTTATCCGCACATCTTCAGACCTTTCAATACAATATTCATTATACAATAGTATTGGAATTCTAAAAAACAACTCATCATATAATTATGCGCTGTTTTCGTTTACATATCATTCGTGATTAAACCTGGCAAGCATTCAGTGAGATACTGAAAGCGTTATACTGACACTTCGAGCCGTGAGTAGTTGGCTCTTACTAATGATAATCGATTGCCATTTATGACAAAGAATTGTGCGGTCATTGAATCGACTTCCCTTTTCATTGTTCTGAACCGCGTCTACTGGCGCGGTAACAGCGGTGCAGCCGCGCCCAGCGCGTCTGAGATCTGAGCGCTGCAAGTGTGCAGCGAGCGGAAAACGGTTAGTGAGCAATAACGAGGGAGTCACACCGTGTGACTCTGGAATAAGAATTACTTGAGATGTGTAAGATGGGAGAGTATTTCCTTAATTTTTTTGGCTTTTTAGGCATTCATCGTAAGCGCCAACCACCCCCCGCCCTCCACAGAAGAATAAAAATGAGGTATAATGACCCCAAAAGGACTGATTCAGGCAGCGGTATTATATATAGATTATCTTGGCATTTATCTGCTAAACGGATGGATTCCCTTAAACAGAGTATGGATCTTCACAATCATCTTTTTTGCAGGCTTTATCGTGATCTGGCTTGCAATCTATATCCCGATAAAGCTGAAAGTGAATAAAATGAATCGTAGTCTCAGATCATAAAACGTTTGCACTGACTGCGAAATCTAACAGGATTGTCAGGCATTCTGAAAAAGATTCTATGTTGTATCAATTGCGATATTTGTTGATTATCCCCGCGTGAAATCCAATATCCGATGGGCGGCTCTTGTTCATACTGCATAATCACCTGTGGTTGTAAATCCTCATTTTATATTTCTCATTAGAAATTTAACGACAATCATTAAATACTTATTGACAAACGTATATCTTTGTGTTATACCCATCACAACAAAGGATACACAGGGAAGCGCTCCTTGCAGGAGGTTGCATTCCTGCCTTTGTACCCGCTGTACAATCTTATCCATGAGGTGATACATTATGAAACATACGAAAGAACTGGAAAAAGTGCTCCCGAAACTATGGCAGTTCGGGCAGATTGCGGCAATTGCCATGATTTTCGTAACCGTCATTTTTGTCGGTATCCTCACCACGGAGTACGTTCTCATGGCTGTGGTATTCGGCATATTCAAAGCGGCATTGTTTGCGCTGCTGACATGGTGCATTTCCCATGTGAAAATCGTGTTTGCCGATATGCGCAGTGGAAAAACCTTCGCGGAGAGCATTGCTCCGCGTATTATCGTGATTTTCCTGACATTTTATTTCGCATTTGTACTCCGCAATTCGAGTGACTCGCTCATCGCTGAATTTTCATTACAATGGTTCGTCCCGATTGAAGGAGCCTCGAATTTGAATCTGTTTCAAACAGTCACAACTTACGCCGCAGATTTTCTGATTGCGGTAATGGCGGTTTTCAGTGCGCTGGAGTTCTACGTGGCATCGCAAAGCAAGAATCGCAGTGCGATACTTGGCATTTCCAATCAGGAAACCCGCGCAAAAATTGCAAAACCGATCCGCATTTGCTCAGTGATTTTCTCCATTGGTTATTTCGTGCTCATAGTGATACTCGCCATGAAGCTTCTGCTTCGTGAGCCTCCGCAGTTTTATATTGCGCTCCTGTTGCTTTCGATGATCAGCTGCATCCTCTCAATTTGCGTGCTGCTGCTGTTGTTCAGCATTATGCGGCATATTGAGAATGACACGCCGTTTGCTGCGGATTGCGCTCCTAAAATGCGTATTCTCGGTATTTTATACGGTGTGATGTTTGTAGGAAACCTGATTTTGAATATCTTGAATCAGATGCCATCATCTGCAACGGGGACGGCAGATCCCATGTCGATCATTTCGTATCTGAATTCGAATATTACGGTGGAAGTATCGCATCTGAATCCTGTGGTATGCATCATTTTACTTGTACTTTCTGCGATTTACGGTCACGCAGCAAAATTGCAGAAGCAATCGGATGAGATGCTGTAAGGAGATTTGAATCACATGGCTGATATGACAAAATTGCAAAAGACCGCATCTGCGGCTAAAAAAGCAACCACGGTACTCTATGTGCTGCTGATGGTGGTAGCAGTGCTGAAATCGCTGCAAATCGTGATTTATCTGATGCCGTTTATACCGCTCTCAATGCTGGATGTCGGATTTTTCCAGTATGAACTGGCAGTACCGATGCCGAAGGGGCTGCCACTCGGATTGCTTTGCAAAGTGATATACTGGGCGGGCGCGATTGGCGCGGGCTGGCTTGGGCTGAAGTTCGGCAGAGAAGCTCTGGATGCGCTGCAGACGGACAATTGCTTCTCGGATAAAGTCATAATTCCGATGCAAAAGCTGGGCGGTCTGCTGATGGGCTACGGTGCGGTATCGCCGCTGTTTATGATTCTGCGTCAGGTGTTTTACCGCAGTGGACTGAATTCAAACGGATATTTTCGAATCGGCGGAAAGATGCTGTCGTTGGAATGGGTGCCGTTTCAAAATGCAGAAAGCTGGCTGCTGCTGGGGCTGTTGTTGGTAGTAATCGGGGCATTTTTCAGACGCGGCGCTGTATTGCAGCAGGAGGACGACGAACTTTTGTGAGGTGAAGATATGGCGATTATTCTACGGCTGGACCGTGTGATGGCGGACAGGAAGATGTCGTTGAATGAGCTGTCAGCCCGGGTCGGGGTAGCAAATGTAAATTTATCGAAGTTAAAGACGGGAAAGGTCAGTGCGATACGGTTTTCGACGTTGAATGCGATATGTGATGTATTGGACTGTCAGCCCGGGGACATATTGGAATTTGAGCGAGTAGACGGAGAAGAAACGCGAGTGACCGGAGAAGAGCCATAGGAAGTTGTATCTGCGATGCATTTATAATAGAGCGCTGCTCCAAACCTCGCCAAAGGGCATGAAATACCCTTTGGAATCCCATGATAGAATCAGAAATAAAAGGCATCTATATGAAAAGTTTTCTCGATTTTTTTCAAAAATTTTCTGAGAAATTGCAATCTGTCTCACTCCGTTGCGATTAACATCAATTAATGACCGATTCTACGTCATATTTTTTGGTAGAAAACGAAAAAATATCAAGATAGCGTAAAACCATTAAAATCAAATCAAAAGCATATTTGGGTAGA
>JAZQOZ010000035.1:0-12480 GCA_045628085.1 Oscillospiraceae bacterium
CTGGTCGATGTCCGGTGATGTTCCGGTCACCCCGAGCAAGATCATGATGAATGCATGGCCGGGCAAGACTGTTGACGACTGGCTCAAAGCCTACAACGGCAACAAGCCGCTGACTGCACGTTATCAGTGGGTCACCTATAAGAAGGCTGAAAATACGCAGCAGGGACAACAGGGACAGCAAGGACAGCAGTCCGGCAGTATCCCTGATCTCGGCACAAAGATGAACGCCAATGCAACAATGGTATCCAACTTCTCCGCAGGTCAGGCAGGCGACTTCTTCGCATCAGACGGCTGGACAAACGGCAAACCGTTTGACTGCTGGTGGTACAAAAAGAACGCTGAGATCGTAAACGATCACCTCGAACTGCGCATTGACCAGAAATGGAACGGCGGCGACTCCAATCCGGACTGGAATCCGTCCTATTCCGGCGGTGAGTTCCGTACCAATGATTTCTATTCTTACGGTTATTACGAAACATCCATGCAGGCGATCAAGAATGACGGTGTTGTATCTTCATTCTTCACCTACACAGGTCCGTCTGATGTCGTCAACGGCAAGGAAAATCCGTGGGACGAGATCGACATTGAAATTCTCGGAAAAGATACTACAAAGGTGCAGCTCAATTACTACCGCAACGGTCAGGGCGGTCACGAAAAGATGATCGACCTCGGCTTTGATGCATCCGAAGCATATCATACCTATGGATTTGACTGGCAGCCCGGCAAGATCACATGGTACGTTGACGGCAAGGAAGTCTGGTCGATGTCCGGTGATGTTCCGGTCACCCCGAGTAAGATCATGATGAATGCATGGCCGGGCAAGACTGTTGATGACTGGCTGAAAGCCTACAACGGCAACAAGCCGCTGACTGCACGTTATCAGTGGGTCACCTACCAGAAGAGCGACAGCAATCAGCAGGGCGGTCAATGGAATCAGGGCGGACAGCAAGGTCAGCAGGGCGGTCAGCAGAGCAGCAATTCCGGCATGAACGCCAATGCAACAATGGTTTCCAACTTCTCGGCAGGTCAGGCAGGCGATTTCTTCGCTTCTGACGGCTGGACAAACGGCAAGCCGTTTGACTGCTGGTGGTACAAGAAGAATGCTTATATTCAGGACGGTACGCTCCGTCTTGTCATCGACCAGAAATGGAACGGCGGCGACTCCAATCCGGACTGGAATCCGTCCTACTCCGGCGGCGAGTTCCGAACCAACAATTTCTATTCCTACGGCTACTACGAAACCTCTATGAAGGCGATCAAGAATGACGGCGTTGTATCCTCGTTCTTCACCTACACAGGCCCGTCTGATGTCGTCAACGGCAGAGAGAATCCGTGGGATGAGATCGACGTTGAGATTCTCGGCAAGGATACCACAAAGGTTCAGCTCAATTACTACCGCAACGGTCAGGGCGGTCACGAAAAGATGATCGACCTCGGATTCGATGCATCTCAGGATTTCCACAGATATGGCTTTAACTGGCAGCCCGGCAAGATCACATGGTATGTTGACGGCAAGGAAGTCTGGTCAATGTCCGGTGATGTTCCGGTCACCCCGAGTAAGATCATGATGAATGCATGGCCGGGCAAGACTGTTGATGACTGGCTCAAGGCTTACAACGGCAACAAGCCGCTGACTGCATATTATCAGTGGGTAACCTACAATAAGCAATAATATCCTCCCCCATATCCCGCAGCCGTTTTGCATTTTCCGGCTGCGGGATTTTCCATGCCGGTTTGAGCAGTGCCGGCAGCCGTTTTTCGCTCATGATGCTTCCTGCGGGATTATTTCTGTATTTTCCCATTGCAATTACTGCGATAATATGGTATAATATTTGTATTATCCGGCATCATACCGTGATGCCGCTGACTGTCATACTTTTCGATCAACATTTCAAAAGGGGTATCAAATGACTCAGAAGACAGAAAATATAACAGAAATGAAACAGCGGCTCTCCGCGCTTCTTTCCGATCTTGGGCAGTCACATATCATTCAGCATCTTGAACAGCTCTCCGGGGCAGAACAGGAAAAAATGCTCCGGCAAATTGATACGCTCGATCTTAGTATCCTTGATCCGGCGTGTGCAGAGGAACAGCGCGGTGTATTTGCGCCGCCCTATGCAACAACACTTGCTGAGATCGCGCAGAACCGCAGCCGTTTTACGGAGATCGGTCTGGATGCGATCCGTGCCGGAAAGGTCGGTGCGGTGCTGCTCAGCGGCGGTCAGGGAACAAGACTCGGCTGCGCACACGCAAAAGGCATGGTCAATATCGGAATCAGCAGGGAACTGTATATTTTTGAATGCCTCATCAACAATCTGAAGCGCGTGGCAGATCAGGCGGGGGCTTATGTTCCGCTGTTTATCATGACAAGCGAGGAAAACCATGATGAAACGATCGCATTTTTTGAAGAGAAGGATTATTTCGGCTATGATGGATCGTATATCCGCTTTTTCCGGCAGGAGCAGCTCCCGACAGTCGATCCGGACGGCAAACTGATGCTTTCTGCATCCGGTGTGATCGCAACTGCCCCAAACGGAAACGGCGGCTGGTATGCTTCTATGGAGAATACCGGAATACTCCGTGAACTGCGGAAAAGTCAGGTCGAATGGCTCAATGTTTTCGCAGTCGATAATGTTTTGCAGTCGATCGCCGATCCCTGCTTTATCGGTGCGGTGATCGCAGCCGGCAGCGTTTCCGGAGCAAAGGTCGTTGCAAAGGCTGCGCCCGATGAAAAAGTCGGCGTTCTGTGTCTGGAAGACGGCAGACCGTCGATCGTGGAATATTACGAAATGACAGAGGAAATGCGGACACGCCGTGAGCCGGACGGTACACTTTCCTACCGGTTCGGCGTGATCCTCAATTATCTGTTCCGCATTGATCAGCTTGAGGATACATTATCCTGCAAAATGCCGCTGCATAAGGTGTTCAAGAAGATCCGCTATATGGACGATCTCGGCAATACTGCAGAACCGGAAACGCCGAATGCCTATAAATTTGAAACACTTGCACTCGATCTCGTCAAGATGCAGAAGAACTGCCTTGCCTATGAGGTCGAACGCGAAAAGGAATTTGCGCCGATCAAGAACAAAACAGGCGTGGATTCAGTGGATACGGCACGGGAATTGCTTCGCCGCAGCGGCATCACGCTTTGAATCGCCGGATTGCTGCGCTTCGGAATGATGCGCAGCTTTTCTGTTCCGGAGAATGTCGATATATTACGCTCTTTGACGAAATCGATATATTACGCTCTTTGACGAAAAGACTTGACAATTCCCCTTGTTTCGTGGTATACTATTTTCTGAGAGCATCTGTTTGGTTTTGCACAGTATGGCATATCCGGATACGGATGCTCCTTATTATGATGAAGACGGAGAATCGGAAAATGCTTGATACAATCCAGCGGATCGGCGCGGCTTTCCGGCTGCCCGGTGTGTTTGATGCTTTTGAAACAATTACGAACGGCAATATCAATGCGACCTTCAAGGTCACATACAATGATGCGGACGGCAGTTCAAAGTCCTATATCTTTCAGCGGATCAATACGGTCGTATTCAGCGAGCCGGTTCAGATCATGCAGAATATCGACCTTGTGACGACGCATATCCGGAAAAAGAATCCGGACGGCGTAACGCTGCATTTTCATCATACCGCTGACGGCAAAAACTATTTGTTTGATGATGCGGAGAATTTCTGGCGCGTCATGAACTATGTCGAGTCTGTGACGTTCAATACCTGTGATGATCTCGCGGTCATCGAGGCGACAGGAAAAGCGTTCGGTGATTTTCAGAATCAGCTCAGCGATTTTGACGGCGCACAGCTTTTTGAAACGATACCGGACTTTCATAATACGAAAAAGCGCCTTGATACGCTCTTTGCACATATTGCGGAAGATCCGTGCGGACGCGCCGCAGAGGTGCAGGATGAGATCCGTTTCCTGACAGAGGTGCGTGAACAGGCATCGTCGCTTTCCGTTCGCTTTGCAAACGGGGAGTTCCCTGTCCGCGTGACGCATAATGATACCAAGTCCAATAATGTGCTTTTTGATAAAGAAACAAAAATGCCGCTGGTAGTAATTGATCTGGATACGGTCATGCCGGGTATGGCAATGTATGATTTTGCGGATGCTGTCCGCTTTATCGCAAATACTGCCGCTGAGGATGAACCGGATATCAGCAAGGTCAGCTTCGATACAGAGAAATTCCGCGCATTCTGCAAAGGATTTCTCGGTGCTGTCGGTAAATCCCTGACACCGGCAGAGCGCGGCAGCCTTGTGCTTGCAGCTTTTTCGATCACGATCGAGCTTGCATCGCGTTTTCTGGACGATTATCTCACAGGAGACAAGTATTTCAAGATCGGCTATCCGCTGCATAATCTTGACCGCACCAGATGTCAGCTTGCGCTTGCAAAGGATATACTCCGCAAGCAGGATGAACTGGAGCAGATCACGGCGGAAACAGCTGCCGGCTGAGCAGATGAAGATTCCGGAACAGGCAGGTGCGGCGCATTCTGCGTCTGCCTGCTCCGATCAGTATTCGATGATAAGAGCCCTCACTCACTGCTTTGACACAACTGATCAAGCACGTTGATTTGCTGTGTGAGTGTAGTGAGATGAGGTTCAGGAATTTGAAAAGTCGTAAGAAAGGTTTTTCATCATGAAGAAAAAGCTGAAAGAATATGCAGGTGTGTTTACGCATCGTAAGCTGCTGCTTGCAGTTGCAGATGCCTTTATTCTGGTTGCCGCATCCCTGATCGCCAATTTTGTGCTGTCGCTGTTCGGAGGCGACATTCCGGTATCTGAGATGGTCGTGCCGATCGTCATTGGAACGATCTGCTCCTTTGCATTTCTTTTTATCTGGGGCGCATACAGCAAAATGTGGCGGTATTTCCGCAGCAGGGATTATCTTTCCTGCGTATTCGGCGTAATATGCGGTCTTGCCGCGACTTATTTGTTTGCATCCATCCTCGATCAGAAAATTTCGATTGCTTTTACAGTCGTACACATGGTCATTGCGATCTTCGGCATCTGCCTGTTTCGCTTTGTGTTCCGGACGGCGTTCATCGAAATGTCCGAAACGAATGATAAGCATGAGAAACTGAAGCGCACCATGATCATCGGCGGCGGAAATGCCTGCAAAATGCTCCTGACTGAGATCCAGAATGCAAGCAAATCTCCCTATGAGGGCGACAAGGTATCCGCAAAATATCTGCCGGTCTGCATCATTGACGATGACCACAATAAGGTCGGTCAGTCTGTTATGGATGTTGATATCGTCGGTACGACAGCCGATATCGTCCGTTTTGCAAAGGAAATGGCGATCGAACAGATCATCTTTGCCGTTCCGTCTGCACCGGAAGATGAACGTGCGCGTGTACTGGATATCTGCTCAGAAACAAAGCTTCCTGTGAAAACAGTGCCGTTCATCGGCAATCTGATCTTCGATGAGAATAATCAGACATCCCTGCTGAAGCAGGTGCGTGATATCAAGGTCGAGGATCTGCTCGGCAGAGAACCGATCAAATTCGACAATGTCGATATCCGCAATTTTATCAGCGGCAAGGTATGTATGGTCACGGGCGGCGGCGGCTCGATCGGTTCGGAGCTTGTCCGGCAGATCGCAAAGTATGAGCCGAAACAGGTCATCATTGTTGATATTTACGAAAACAATGCATACGAGATCCAGCAGGAACTCCGGATGGAATACGGCGATAAGCTCAATCTGATCACGCTGATCGCATCTGTCCGCGACTATTTCCGCATGAATCAGATATTTGAAAACTATAAGCCGCAGGTCGTATTCCATGCAGCAGCGCATAAGCACGTTCCGCTGATGGAAGTTTCCCCGATGGAAGCGATCAAGAATAACATTGTCGGTACGTTCAATGTTGCAACGCTTGCACAGTTCCATCTGGTCGAAAAGTTTGTCATGATCTCGACTGATAAGGCGGTCAATCCAACGAATGTCATGGGCGCATCCAAGCGCTGCTGTGAGATGATCGTGCAGTATCTTGCACAGCAGAAGGATGCCACCAACCGCACCGAATTTGTTACGACACGTTTCGGCAATGTGCTTGGTTCAAACGGTTCGGTCATTCCGCTTTTCAAGAAACAGATCGAACAGGGCAAGCCTGTGACCGTTACGCATCCGGATGTGATCCGCTATTTTATGACGATTCCGGAGGCTGTTGCGCTCGTTATGGAGGCGGCGGCGATCGCAAAAGGCGGCGAGATCTTTGTTCTGGATATGGGCAAGCCCGTCCGTATCGTAACACTTGCAGAAAACCTGATCCGTATGTACGGCAAAGTGCCGTATGAGGATGTTGAGATCAAGTTTGTCGGACTGCGTCCGGGCGAAAAGATCAAGGAGGAGCTTCTCATGAATGAGGAGGGACTCCAGAAAACCGCGAATAAGCTCATCTATATCGGCAGACAGATCGAAATTAAGACCGAAACCTTTGCGGAACGGCTGCGCACGCTGCGCGATGCTGCATTGGAGAATAATGAAGCCATTGCGGTCGCAGCACTGCATGATATGGTTCCGACCTTTATTACGCCGGAGCAGTTTAACAAGCCGATCCTTGATAAGCATCCGGATATCACGAAGAACGACAACCCAGCGACTGAGACTGAACATACGCCCGTATAAAAACAAAAGCACCGGAGAGGCGATTTCTCCGGTGCTTCAATTTCATTTTGCTGAATCTATATCTTCCACCAAATGCGGAGATCGGAAAGAAAGGAGTGCCGCCATGCAGCCCAATATGATCCTGACACTAAAAGGCACTGTGGATGATGTGCTGTATTATAAAGAAACGGATGGCTACATCGTGTTTGACCTCGAAACCGAAGATGCAATGGTGACGGTCGTCGGTGAACTCGGATTGCTTGAACCGGGCGAGGAAGTTGAACTGACGGGCAGCTTTGTATCACATCCGCGCTTCGGACAGCAGTACCGTGCGGAAAGCTGTATCCGCGCATTGCCTTCGACTGTCGTTAATATTGAGCGCTATCTTGCAAGCGGCGTGATCCCCGGTATCGGCAAGGCGCTTGCCAAACGCATTGTGGATGAATTCGGCGAATTTACATTGCAGATCATCGAAAAAGAACCGGCAAAACTCAGCCGCATCAAGGGTATTTCTCCGCAGAAATGTGAGGAAATTGCCGAAGCCGCGCAGCAGATCTTCGGTCTGCGCAGTCTGATGGACAGATTGCAGGCATTCAGCGTACCGGCTTCTGTCGCAATGAAAGCATACCGGCGCTGGGGTACGCCGGCATGGGAGATGGTGCAGGAAAATCCGTATCGGCTCTGTATACACGGGATCGGACTGCCTTTCCGTGCGGCAGACCGTATCGCACAGTCGATGCAGATCCCTGCAAATTCTACGAAACGGCTGATCGCCGGCTTTCGCTGGCTGCTTGAAACCGCTGCACTGGAAGGGCATACCTGTCTGCCGATCGCGTCTTTCCATCAGATCGCAGTGAAGACGCTCGGCATTCAGGAACAGGATTTTTCTGCTGCATTTGAAGAAGCATCCGAGGAACGGGAGATCGTTCTGTATCATGCGGCAGACGGTGATTATGTGTATCTGATCGACTATTATCAGGCAGAGGATTTCATTGCATCCCGTATCGCGGCAAAGCTCGCATTTTCTTCACCGGAAGAATTTGACTGTGCAAAAGCGATCGAGCAGGAAGAAAAGGATACCGGAATTACCTATGCGGAACAGCAGAAAAAAGCAATATCTGCTGCATTTTCACGCGGTATTATGATACTGACCGGCGGCCCCGGTACAGGTAAGACCACGACACTCAACGGCGTGATCCATCTTTGCACAAAAGCCGGCAGCAAGGTATTGCTTGCCGCACCGACCGGCAGAGCCGCCAAGCGTATGACCGAACTGACAGGCAGAGAGGCGAAAACGATCCACCGGCTGCTCGGAACGGAGCATAATGATAACGGGGAACTTGTTTTCATGCACAATGAGCAAAAGCAGTTACAGGCAGATGTCATTATCGTAGATGAAGTATCAATGGTCGATACGCTGCTCTTTGCCGGATTACTGCGTGCCGTCCGGCTTTCGGCACGGATCATTCTGGTCGGGGATGCCGATCAGCTTCCGTCTGTCGGCGCGGGGCATTTGCTCCATACCTTCATTGAAAGCAAACGGATTCCGGTCGTCCGTCTGACGGAGATTTTCCGGCAGGCGCAGGAAAGCTGCATCATTCGCAATGCACACCGGATCGTCCACGGAGAAATGCCGGATCTTTCTGAGAAAAAAAGCGATTTCTTTTTCTTTGACCGCCGGAATGCGAATGAGGCGGCGGTATTTCTGCGTGATCTGTTCAGCCGCAGACTGCCGAATGCATACGGCTACACGCCGCAGAACGATATTCAGGTGATCTCCCCGACACGCAAGGGAATCCTCGGAACGATCAGCCTGAACAATATGCTTCAGGAAGCGGTCAATCCGCCGCAGTACGGCAAAATGATCATGAAGAATCTGCTTTATACGTTCCGTGAGGGCGATAAAGTCATGCAGATCCAGAATCAATACGAAATGGAATGGACAAAGGACAGTGAGCGCGGTGCAGGCATTTTCAACGGCGATATCGGAACAGTAACGAAAATTGACAAGGCTGCCAATCAGCTTACGGTCGATTATGACGGCAAACTCGTGAAATATCAGCAGGATCAGCTGGAACAGCTTGAACTTGCCTATGCTGTCACGGTGCATAAAAGTCAGGGCAGTGAATTTGAAGCGGTGATACTGGTTCTGCCGGAAGGAAATGACCGTCTCAGTTACCGCAGTCTGCTCTATACTGCCGTGACACGCGCCCGAAAGCTGCTGCTCATCATCGGTTCACCCAACAAAGTGCGTGAAATGACAGCGAATCAGGAACAGACCGTGCGCTTTTCCTGCCTGACGGATATGCTGCAAAATTCGCTTTCCCGTGAGGAAGATGAAGTATGAACCGCGCACAGATGTTTTTGCTCGACATATTATATCCGAACCGCTGTGACTGCTGCGGCAGCCGCATTCCGTATGACAGGCTGATCTGTGACGAATGCACGGATATGCTGATGGATCAGCGCATATCCTATTCCGATTGGGCAGGCGCAGATCATGCGAATCCGTGGCAGGAAGGAACGGTTCTGTTTCCTTATGCAGATGCTGCGCGGACGGGTGTGCTTGCCATGAAGGACGGCAGGCGCGGATTCAGCAGATTTGCTGCAAAACTGCTTGCTGAATCGCTTGCGGAGACGGATGGGATCAGCTTTTTGACATGGGTTCCGGTCACGGCAAAGCGCAGACGGCAGCAGGGCTATGCGCACGCGGAACTGCTTGCAGGATATATTTCGGAAGAACTTGGGATACCGGCAAAGGGCGGTATGCTTGAAGAACACGCCGGAACGCTCCGGCAGCATGATCTTCCGGCAGAGGAGCGTCAGAAATATGCGGAGCGCTTTTCCGGAACGGGTGCAGATCTCTCCGGACAGCATATTCTGCTCATTGACGATATTCTGACGACCGGTGCAACGCTGCGGCGCTGTACATCACTCCTGCTGGATATGGGCGCGGCGCGTGTGGATATTGCTGCCGTGTGTGCAAGCGTGAAAGGGAGCGCTGCTCAATATTGATCAAGGCGGTCAGTTTGTCGGAAAATCAGAAACGAGCAAAATCAAAAGTTTCGCGCAAGCCTTTTCAAAGGCTTGCGGTTTCCAAAGCAAACCATTGCGCAAATGGGCGAAACGCCCCAGACTTTTGGAGCTTCGCAGGAATGAGCATACAAGTCTTTTTCGACAGACAGAAGCACCGTAAGACCAACGAGTATTCGTTGTTCTCACGGTGCTTGTATTTTATTCTGACAGATCATTTTCCGGAGCAGTATCGGATTCTTCCGGTTTTTCTTTTGGTTCAGGCAGATCATACGGCCCGCGGACTGCCTTGCAGCGCGGATCTTCCGGTGCGGCAGGCTTGCTGTGTGATTCACGAAATGCATCGACCTTTTTGGCAAGCCACGGTGTCAGTATGCCGATGACCGCAACTACCGCAAAAATCAGGAAGAATTTCCCGATAAACCGTATCAGTACCGGCGTGATATTGACCATTTCTTCGGTTTCTTCAGCAAAGCAAAGCAGCGGCATGATTCGGTTCATTCAGCGATCTCCTTTTTTACAAATACTGCAAACGGCGGACAGCCCGTGCGGTTCGGAAAGCTGCATTGCAGAACGGTATAATACCGGCTTTCCAGTCCGGATAGATATTCCGTCAGCGCATCGCGCTCTGAAAAGCCGTTGACGCCGCCGTAATAGATGCACAGCACCAGCCAGCCCTCGGGCTTCAGCAGGCGCAGACCAGCTTCCAGTGCCGCAATGCTGGAATCTGCATGGGTGAATATCTCATGACTGCCGCGCGGCAGCCAGCCGAAATTGAATACGATACAGGATACAGTCTTCGGCTCTGCATATTGCTCCATATTGGCGTGACTGTCCAGATGCAGTTCCGCATGAAGCCCGTTTTCTGCGAGCAGCTTTTCAGCGGAATTGATCGCATCCTGCTGAATATCAAATCCGATCACTCTGCCGGATTCTCCTGCCAGTTCGCAGAGCAGCTTCGTATCATTGCCTCTGCCGCAGGTCGCATCAATGACGGTATCGCCCTGCCGCACATTTGCACGCAAAAACTGATGTGCCAGATCAAGCACACCGAGCTGACGCTTCGGGGTTTTCTTTTCCTGATTCATACATAGAACACTTTCATATCATCGAGCCGCAGGCAGGCGAGTTTGCCGCCGACCTCATGGAACACGGCTCCGCAGTCAATATTGATATACGTTTCTTCAAACAGCACTTCTGCCTGCCCATGCATGGAAGGATAGGTCAGCGTCGGAGTATGTCCGAAGATCAATGTCCGGTCATCATAGAAACGGTCGTCCGGTTCCGGACGCGCATTGATCAGCGCATCCAGCGGATATTCCGACAGCGGAACAGCCGGATCAAAGTCCTCAATGCCGCTGTGCGTCAGGACAAAACGCCGTCCGTCCGGCATGGTCAGTTCTTCATAGAAACGAAATTCCTCTAAATATCCAAGCACTTCTGCACGCTTTGCCGGTGCAAGTCCGAGATACTGCGTCATGGTGATCGAGCCGCCGTTCTGCATCCATGCGCTGTAAAGCTCCAGACCTTCCGGCGTATAGAATCCTGTGACGTTATCCGGCGAAGCCTCAGCAGGCAGCCCGTGCAGACATTGCAGCATAATGGCTTCATGATTGCCGAGCAGCGGATACACATTGATACGCTCCATACAGTCCAGCAGCAGCGGGATCGGCGTATCGCCGCGGTCAACGAAATCACCGAGAATATAGAGATCGTCCGAATCCGTAAAATCTATTTTCTGGAGCATACGCCGGAACAGCGTATGACATCCGTGAATATCACTCATCACATATATCAAGCAGGCTTCACCCCCTGTTTCTATACTTGGATATCAGGTCAATTCAGATTGCCGGTGTGGAACATCAGAACAGACATTGCCGTCAGCGGTGCGGTTTCACAGCGCAGGATACGCTTGCCGAGCCATACAGGCTGCACACCCTGCTCCTGAAGCATTGCGATCTCATCCGGATCAAATCCGCCCTCACTGCCGATACAGATGCCGTAGGATTTTGCATCGTTTCGCACGGAAGAAAAGGAGATACCGCCCTCGCCCTCATAAAGAACCAGCGGTACATCCAGTGATTTCATGCGTTCGGCCGCCATTTCCAGTGAATGCAGCGGTGCAACGACCGGAATGATGCCTCTGCCGGACTGCTGTGCCGCAGCCTGTGCGATTTTCTGGTAGCGCGGCAGTTTTTTCAGAAAGTCGCCGCTGCTCATCCGTGAAACGCATCTGCGCGTCAGTACGGGGACGATCTCTGTCACGCCAAGTTCGATGGTTTTCTGAATGATCTGCTCGAATTTATCAGACTTCGGCAATGCCTGAAAGAGCGTTACGGATATGGACGGCTCTGCACAGCACGGCTCGGAAGAAAGAATGTGCAGATAGACGGCATCCTGCGTGATCTCCTCGATCTCACAGGTATAGTCGATCCCGCAGGAACAGACTGTGAGCCGCTCCTTCGGACGCATTCGCAGAGAGAATCCGATATGGCGCACATGAGCGTCACGCAGCACCGGCTGCTCCGGCGAAAAAGAATCCTCAAAGAATTTCGGCATGGCAAAGCGCTCCTTTTGCATAATCTCCTATATTATATCATATTTTCGTGGAAATTGCAATGGCGATGCAGAAAAAAGTCACAATGTCAGTGTTGTGCTACAATAGATCTTGGACAAAAGAAGAAAAAAGGTTGAGAGATAGACGAAAATCTGTTAGAATAAAGTTACCACACCAAATCCACAACAGAAAGAGGTCTATCTCTCATGGATATTAGTATAACACAAGATATGCGATTTCGTCAATCCCTAATGATGTATGCGGCAA
>JAZQOZ010000036.1:0-7313 GCA_045628085.1 Oscillospiraceae bacterium
CAGCCGCAGGGATTGTCAATATATCTGACATGATGTTTTTCGCTTGGACGGCAGAGCAGACTGAAACAATCCTGAAATAATTTATCTGTTCCACCCATTGCATTTTCCCGAAAAATATGTTATAATAGAAATATTATGACAGAATATTACAAAACGTATAAAAGGAAAAATCAGAATGAGATATGTTTTATGGACAGTGCTGATTCTGGCTGCCCCGCTGCTTGCGGCTGCTGCGGTCTGGTATCAGAAGGCATACATTGACGGAGCAAAACCGAAAGTTCTGGATGCACTCAAGGCACATAAGAAGATGTATGCCGTGATCACGCTGCTTTATGCAGGTATGGCGTTGTTTCTTCTTGCCACACAGGATGCAAAGCAGCTTCATACCGATCTGCTGATACAGAATCTTCTGCTCTGGGACGGTCTTGTCTGCCTGAGCGTGACGGATCTCCGTGTCAAGAAGATACCGAATCCCGTGACGCTTCTGCTTTTACTTCTGCGATGCGGCTTTATGTTATACGGCATTTTGGTCGAGCATGACGATATCAAGAAGATTTTGCTCGGTTCTCTGATCGGTCTTCTGTTCGGCGGCGGTTTTATGCTGGTCTGTATGCTGATCTCACGCGGCGGCATCGGTGCAGGCGATATGAAGCTCTTTGCGGTCATCGGCCTGTATTTCGGTCTGACCGGTGTCATTGAGATCATGATCTTCTCAATGCTGTTTTCTGCGATCTGTGCGATCGGTATGCTGATCTTCCGAAAAGCAAAGATGAAGTCCACATTGCCGATGGCACCGTTTATCCTTTCCGGCTTGACAATTTATTATCTTCTTTTGACGAATATGGAGCTGATGGTATGAATAGAGCGTTACCGCTTGTCATTCTGCTGATCATGGGCGCAATGCTGCTGGTCGCATGGAGCAATATTTCTGATGCAAAAACGGAAACCGTTGAGAAATATAATACGCTGATGGAAAATGGCAAGCGCTTTGAAGAAAAGAAGATCTATGTGGATGCGGTCACGCAGTATGAAGCTGCGCTGAATCTCAGACCGGATTATGAGCTTGCCATGCGCCTTGCAGGGCTGTATCAGGAAATGTCCAACAGCACCGGCTATGTCAAGTCGCTCGAATCTGCGATCTCCTGCGATCCGCTGAATCCGGAACCGTATTTCATGCTTATTGATGAGTATGCAGTGGAAGGCAATGCCAAAAAACTGTATTCCTTCCTGAATAAAACAAAGACTTCCTTGGCAGAATCCGAAAATTTCACCGATGAGCAGCGGCAGAAGGTCGATCAGATGCTCAAAGAAATCCTCGGTCATATTTCAATTATCCCGTTTGACTATGATGAGGCATACGGGTTCCACAGCTATCAGGGATCCGGTACGACCTATATCAGGGTTCGCAGCGGCGACTGCTATGGTATACTGGACGGTTCGCTTTCAGACTATATGGCTTGTGCATATTCTGATGTCGGATTTCCGAACAGCAGTCTGATCCCGTATAATGATGGTAAAGAATACATTTTTCTGGACGGATCCGGAAACCGCAAGGTCGTTCCGGATTCGCCAGCGACCGCGATCGGCGCATTCGGCGGCGGCTATGCACCGATGCAGACCGGCGGTAAATACGGCTATATCGACACACAAATGAACGAGTCGCATTTCGATTATGATTTTGCAGGTTCTTTTGAAAACGGGATCGCGCCCGTTCAGCAGAATGGCAAATGGTTTGTTATCAATACGCAGTTTGCGGCGGTCGGTCAGAGCTTTGATGAGATACTTGTCGATGCATACGGCTTCTGCGCACCGTATGGTGTGTACTTCGGAAAAACAGGCAATACATGGGGAATGTACTCTGTTTCCGGCGATCTGCTTGCGGACGGCTTTGAAGAAGTCAAGCAGTTTGCATCCACGCAGCCGGCAGCTGTCAAACAGGGCGGCAAATGGGGATTCCTTTCGCTCAGCGGCGAAATGGTGATCGAGCCGAAGTATGAGGATGCCGATTCCTTTTCGATCGGCTATGCACCGGTGAAAACCGGCTCGCTCTGGGGCTGCATCAATCTGGAAAATACGATGATCGTTGATCCGCAGTTTGTTGCACTCAGTTCGTTCAGTTCTTCCGGTTATGCGATCGGTGAAACAGAAGAAGGACTTTGCAGTATCATTATCCAGCAGTATAATTAACCAATAGGGGGTAGCGTCATGACTCAGTTTATTGTTGTGCAGAAGGGCAGTGCGCAGTATCTTGTTTATGATCTGCAAGGCTCCAACCGTGCGATTGATGATATCACTGTTATGATGATCAACAACAATCAGAAGAAAAACGGCAGCATTGCAAAAATCAGCTTTGATGAACTGAACGGCGAAAAGCAGCGTATACTCTTTGAGATCACCGATATGCGGACACTGAGCGAATATCTGCGGTGCAGTCAGATTTCTGAATCCTGCCGCAGCCTGCTCCTTTCGATCGTTTCCGCGATCGACGGCTTCGCTGAATATATGATTGACGCGGATTCCGTCCTGCTCAATCCGGATTTTGTCTTTATCAATACGATCACAAGACAGGTCATGTTTATTTGTCCGCCGTTTCAGGATAAATCCGATCTGCCGACAGCTGATCTCAGCACGTTTTTTCGGTCGATCTGCACGATCGCATTTACGAATCCGACGCTGCGCCCTTCCGATTCTGCCGTATTGCAGGCAGTTGTGAATGCGGCAGCTGATCCTGTATCCTTCTCTCCGAAAGCGATCCGCAAAATTCTGTCACCTGAGCAGATGCCTGATCCGGCTGCACAGCCCGTTCCGGCAGATGCGGTAGCGCCTGCACCCGTTGCAGGTGTATCCGGTGATGTTGCATTTGAGCCGAGCGCCGCGCTTTCTGCGCCTGTTCCGATGCCGGATGCCGGAAAAAATGAAAAATCCGGCAAAAAAGCCAAGGCGGCAAAACCCGCAAAGACTGCAAAGGCTCCGGCAGATGCAAATATTCCGGCTGTTCCGATGCCGGATGCTGACGGAAAGGATGAGAAAGGCTTGTTCGGAAAATTCAAAAAGAAATTCAAGAAGAATGAAGGGGAAGGCGCTGTAAATCCGAGCGGCGGCCTTGCCGATCTTGCCAACGGCAAACAGCAGGAAAAACCTGCGCCGATGCCTGCACAGCCGCCGATGGGCGGCGCACCTGCACCGATGAATATGGGCGGCGCACCTGTACCGATGAATATGGGCGGTACACCTGTACCGATGCCTGCATCTTCTCAGATCCCGAATTCTGCACAATCCGCGCCGAATCATACGATCCTGATCCCGTCCGGCAGTCAGGCACAGCCGCTTTCTTCACAGGGGATCGCCGCCATGAGCGCACGTATGGATCAGGCACAGCAGAATCTCTATTCGTCGCCGGCACCTTCTGCTTTTCCGCAGACACCTGTCTATAATCATGTAATGGACGGCGGTATGTCCGGTCTGCCGGCAGTCGGTCTGCCCCCTGTGCAGAATCCTGCGCCGGTATCTGCTCCGCCCGTTCCGGAACAGGACGACGATCAGAAAACCGTTGTCATGTTCCCCGATGACGATAAGACCGTTCTGATGCGGAAATCGTATCTCGTCCGGAAGAAGGACGGCACAAAGACCGTTCTGGAAAAGCCGCTGATCCGTATCGGCAGAAACCGTCCGGATCTTGAGATCAATCTGCGCGGCAATAATCATATCGGTCATATTCACGCAAGTATCCTGATGTCGAACGGCAGCTACGCCGTGATCGACCATCAGTCCGTCAATCATACATATCTGAATCATCAGCAGCTTGAGCCTGAAAAGCAGTATCCGCTGAAAAACGGCGATCTCATCGTATTTGCAGATGAGGAATTTGAGTTTCAGAGCGAAGATTAAGGAGTCTTTCATGATCCAGTATCTTGCAGCAGCAGGGACAGACGCAGGTCTGTCGGCAGCCTGTAATCAGGACAGCTTCGGCGCAAAGGTTTTCAGCAGCCGCTACGGAATGATGACCGCCGCGATCATGTGCGACGGCATGGGCGGCTACTCCAGCGGCGAAGTCGCAAGCGCGACAGTCGTTGATGCCTTTCAGAGATGGCTTTTGCGCAGACTGCCCCTTTTTGCAGAGCAGGAACCGGATCCGTCAGCCGTCTTTGAAGAATGGACAGGTCTGATCGAGCTTTGCAATCAAAAGATCCGGCTTTACGGTGAACAGCACGGTGTCCGGCTCGGTACGACTGCGGTGCTTCTGCTCGCAACGCAGCAGCAATATCTGATCCTGAATGTCGGTGACTGCCGCGTCTATGAGATCGGCAGCGGTATCCGGCAGATCACACGCGACCAGACACTCGTTGAGCTTGAATTTCAGGCAGGCAGACTGACCGCAGAACAGGTAAAAACCGATCCGCGCGGTCATGTGCTTTCTGAATGTGTCGGCATTATGCCGGAAGTACATCCGGATTATTATACCGGCAGGGTGCAGCCGGAAACTGTCTTTCTGCTTTGCTGTGACGGTTTCCGCCACAAAATCGGTGAATCAGAAATGCTGCAATACTTTGCACCGGAGCGTATGCGGAGCTGTGACGCGATGCAGCGGCAGATCCGAAAGCTCATTGACATGAATATGCAGCAGGGCGAAACAGACAACATCTCTGCGATCACGATACTTGCCGAACAGGATGCGGAACAGTCTTCAGACTGCGATGCATCGTTCGGCGTCTTGCAGGAATTCTGCTATACAGACAGCAGTCAGCTTGCAGAATAACGATCGGAGAGGGAGCTTTGTAAAATCAGCTTCCTCTTTATTTATAGAGTCCGGATCATGCCTGTCTGTACGGCAGATGATATGTTGCCTGAGAAGTTGCCGCGTCAGCCGGCATGGAAAATCTGGACGGTGTACTATTAAAATGGTATAATAATCTGTATGTCCATATCAGTTGGATTCTCATTCGGGCGGTCTGATCCGGACCGTATCCGATCTTGTGACAATGCAAATAAGGAGAATGCGTATGTATTGTTATTTCTGTATGAGTGAATCAACCGAGATGAACGGCTGCTGCATACACTGCGGCAGAACCTTCGCCAAGGATGAAGACCGGAACCATATGCTTCCGGGCACCATGCTCAAAGGGAAATATATGGTCGGCAATGTGCTGGGACAGGGCGGCTTCGGCATCACCTATGCCGGCAGAGATACGACACTGGATATCCGTATTGCGATCAAAGAGTATTATCCGACCGGACACGCAAGCCGCGACTGTCTTTCGACCAATGAAGTCACGATGCTTTCCGGTCCGAATGAAGCGTATTTTGCAAACGGCAAGCAGCGCTTTCTCAGTGAGGCAAAGGCACTTGCAAAGTTCAACCGTTCCAGCAATATCGTTCATGCGCGTGATTTTTTCGAGCTGCATAATACAGCGTATATCATCATGGACTTTGTCGAGGGCAAAGACCTCAAGCATTATCTGCGCGAGGCAGGCAGGATCGAAGCACAGTCGCTTGTTGACTGGTTCATGCCGATCCTCAACGTACTGGGCAAGGTCCATGCAGAAGGACTGATCCACCGCGATATCAGTCCGGATAATATCATCGTGGAGAACGGCGAACTGATCCTGATCGACTTCGGCGCTGCCCGTGATGTCGGTGCAACGAAAAGTCTTTCGGTCATGCTGAAGCCCGGATATGCGCCCGGCGAACAATATACATCCGACCGTTCACAGCAGGGCCCGTGGACGGACATTTATGCTGTCTGCGCAACGATGTACGAATGTATTACCGGTGTCACGCCGCAGGAATCGAGCAGCCGTCTGTTTGAGGATAAGCTGCAAAGACCTTCTGCACTCGGCATTGCAATTCCGCCGCATATCGAAGCGGCACTCATGCACGGCATGGCGAACCGCTATAAAGAACGTCCGCAGAATATGCAGCAGCTTATCGCTGAACTGCGCGGCATGGTCATGCCGCCTTCCGTGACGGCATTTGTCAATGATCCGAAAACCGTTCTGATGGATGATCCCAGAACCGTCCTGATGGACAAACCTGCGGATACGATCGTCACGGGCGTTGAGATCGGTCATATTACAGCCGATATTCCGCCGCAGACCGGCGAATATACAAAGGCACTCAATGCGAACACTGCGGATCCTGCCGTGAATCCGGCGATCCTTTCCGCATTCACGCCCCCTGAAACACCTGCATATACGTCTTCGGCTGCACCGGCCGTTACGCCGGCATTTACGCAGGAGCCTGCACCGGCAGCATATACCGCACCGGAGCCTGTTCCCGTTTCTGCCCCTGAAGCTGCACCTGCACAGCCTTCCGATCCTGTTCCTTCGTATGTCAGCGCACCTGACCGCGCCGGCAGAAAGAAGTTTGTCATTGCGATCGCGTCCGTCTGTGCGCTGCTGATCGTCGGCGGTATCGGCGTAACGGCGGCGCTTTCCAAGAATCATGATGAAACGGATACTGCCGATTCCGGTGAAACTACTACCACAACAGTTATGGAAACAGAAACGGATACGGAATCCGATGTCACGACTGCCGATGTCACGACCGAATCGGATGCGGGCATCGTTTATACAACGAAAGCAACGAAAGCAACGAAAACGACCACCACAGCTAAAAACAATACCAAGTCGAAATCCGCGAAGGAAACCGTGACTTCAACCACTTCAAATGACGGTTCCAAAAAGAAGGGCGTTACTACAACGAAATCAACCCGCGGTCAGAATAATCGTGATGATGACGACGATTATGAGCCGAACGAAGAACCGTATAATGTCGGCGGACATGATGAACCGGATGAGCCTCGGAAATCGACTACTACAAAATCGAATTCAAAAACAACTGCAAAAACCACAACTGCCAAAACAACGCTCAAAACAACTACTACAAAAGCCACAACGACCAAAGCAACGACCAAAGCAACGACCAAAGCAACGACCAAAGCCACAACCACAACGCTGAAACCCGTTACAACGACAACAACAACGACGCTTCCGGATTTCCGGTATTCCTATTATGGCGACGGCATGATCATCGAAGGCATGAATAAGGATATGAGTAATCTGAAAATTCCTGCATATATTGACGGCAGACCGGTGCGTGCGATCGAAAACAATGCGTTTCAGGGAAGTGCGCTCCGTTCGGTCGAATTTCCGGATACGCTGGAGACCATCGGTGATGACGCATTCGCAGACTGTACGCTGCTGGAAAAAGTCGTTTTTTCGGATTACGGAGAAGATATAACGATCTGCGATGAGGCGTTCTATAACTGCAAAATCCAATCGCTGAATCTGATCGGTGTCCGCATCATCGGAGAA
>JAZQOZ010000037.1:0-29520 GCA_045628085.1 Oscillospiraceae bacterium
CAGCAGCCGGCTGTTTCCCGTTCGGCGGAGACAAGCCTTCCGAAACAGGGCTTTCAGCTTATCAAAAACAGCATAACGGAAAAGTATACCGCTTTGTTATCCCGTGATAAAGCGGTCGCAGCGGACAGCAGTGTCCGTCTGCTGACGACAAAAGCGTTTGCGATATTTATTGTACTGTTTATCATCGTGCTGTCATTTGTCATTCTCGGCATGAACAAAAAGGCAAAAAATTATCTTTCGGAATATGAAAATTCGCGTCCGCAGTATACGATTGAAGATTATGTCGCATCGCTGGACAGCAGTTTTGTGACGGAAATGATGACACAGTCGACAGCCGGTCTGGAATTTTCAGCATACGAAAAGCCTGAAATGCTCTATGACGCTGTACGCAGTCAGGCGGCAGGCAGCGGTGAATATACTTATTCGCAGGCTGAGGATTTCACGGAATCCCGTCCGGACTACTATATTCTTCAGGACGGCAAGGCAGTCGCAAAGGTCGCGCTGATACGCTCCGGATGGACAGAGGCACATAGTTTTCCGGTATGGCGCGTTGATACGCCTGTTTCGGTGATAGACCTTCAGGCATCTCCGTCTTATACGCTGAATGTCACAATGCCGGAAGATGCTGTATTACAGGTCAACGGCGTGGAAGTGCCGGAAGAACAGTATCTCGAAGCGGAATCGGATCTCAAGCTCTGTCAGACTGAGCTGTATTTCATGAAACAGCCGATGGCGCGGAAATGTGTGATCAACGGTCTGTTCTGTGCGCCGCAGGTGACAGTGAAAGATGCAGACGGCAATGTGCTTGAACCGTATGAGACACCGGATACAACGCAGGCAGAGCTGGAATATGTATTCCCGATCGCAGACAGCAAAGATCCGGATCCCAAACTGAAAGAACGTGTTGACGGACTGACAAAGGCTTACATGAATTACGTGATCAATACGAAATGTGATCTGAATAATAATCTTGCTGTTCTCAGTAATTATCTGGTGGCAGGTTCGCCGGCATCGACTTTGATGTATAATATCTCAACGGATATCTGGTACAACAATGATCCGGATCTGCGTGAAGATCATGTATTTGAGATCAAACATATCAAGCAGTATGCGGATAACTTATGCACGGTCGATGTTCGTCTGGAATCCACGCTCGGCAAGGTTGCAGTGAATGATTATGCGTGTACGATACGCTGGGTAATGGTAGACACAGGTTATGGCTGGTATGCAACGAGCTTCCGGCTGTTCCCGTAAAATGAATATCCGAAAAGCGCGGCGTTCGATCTGAATGCCGCGCTTTTTGCGTAAAATAGGGGTTGACAAACCTGCGAAAAGCGATTATAATGAACATAGAATAAAAATGCGGTGAAGGGAACAAAAAAGCCGGAATCCCGTCTTGCAGAGAGCTGCCGCCTGCTGAAAGGCAGCATTCGGCTCCGGTCATAAGTCATCCCTGAGCAGCCGGACAGAACGGCAGTCTGCCCATTAAGTCCGGACGGGTTCTCCCGTAACAGAGAGCTGCGTTATGATGACGCACATGAGTGGGCGCTTTGCGTCAAAAAGAGTGGTACCGCGGAGCATACAGTATCGTATCTTCGTCTCTTTCCTGCCGAATGAAAACGGCGTGAAAGGGACGTTTTTCATACTCCCTTTTCCGTCGGAAAACGGATGAAAGGAGACACAGCCATGCAGATAACAGGCGCAAAAATCGTAATCGAAACACTGATCGAACAAGGCTGTGATGTGCTGTTCGGTTATCCGGGCGGACAGGTCATTGACCTCTTTGACGAATTATACCGCAGCCGTGACCGGATCCGGCATATCCTCACGGCGCATGAACAGGGCGCGGCACACGCCGCAGACGGTTACGCAAGAGCAACCGGAAAAGTCGGCGTTGTGATGGCAACATCCGGACCGGGCGCGACAAATCTCGTGACAGGCATCGCGGCGGCTTATCTGGATTCTGTGCCGATGGTGGCGATCACGGGCAATGTGCCGTGCAGTCAGATCGGCAGAGACAGCTTTCAGGAAGTCGATATTGTCGGCGTCAGTATGCCGGTGACAAAACATAATTTCATCGTGAAGCGTGTGGAGGAGCTTGCCGATACGATCCGCACGGCATTTCAGATCGCACGCTCCGGCAGACCGGGGCCTGTTCTGGTGGATATCCCGAAGGATGTGCAGGAGGCAGTCTGCGAATATGAACCGCAGACGCATCCGGCAGAAGCGGAAACCGTCAGACCGGCATCGGAGGAACGGCTCAGAAAAGCCGCAAAAATGCTTTCTGCCGCGAAACGGCCGTATATCTATTTCGGCGGCGGCGTGATCGCAGGCAATGCATCGGCAGAGCTGACGGCGCTTGCCGAAAAGCTCGATGCACCGATGGGATGCTCCCTGATGGGGCTTTCCGCCGTCCCTTCCTCGCATCCGCTGTTTCTCGGAATGCAGGGTATGCACGGTCATTTTGCATCCTCTGCGGCAGAGGATGCGGCTGATCTTGTACTTGCGCTCGGTGTGCGGTTCAGTGACCGCGCTACAGGAGAACAGGGACGTTTTTCGGCGCATTTCAATATTATCCATATAGATATCGACGGTGCGGAGCTGAATAAGAATATCTCAGCGGCACTGACGATCCGCGGCGATCTGAAAGATGCACTCGGCAGACTGGAGAAAATGGTCTGCAAGCGGAACAATCGGACATGGCGCAGTCAGATCGAACGGCTCAGACAGGAGGAAACGGCGCGGACAGCTTATTCTCATGCGCTGCTTGAAAAAAAAATGCGCAGCACAGAACATTTCCTGACGCATTATCAGATCATAGATGCGGTCAGTGCGGCTGCGCCTGCGGATGCCGTCATCGTCACGGATGTGGGACAGCATCAGATGTGGACCGCACAGCGCTATCCGTTCCGGCAGCCGCGCACATTCCTGACAAGCGGCGGACTCGGCGCAATGGGCTATGGACTGGGTGCTGCGCTCGGCGCGTATATTGCGACCGGCAGACGGACTGTGCTGTTCACGGGTGACGGCAGCTTCGGAATGAATCTCAATGAGCTTGCTTCTGCTGTATCGGAACAGGCAGATATCACGATTCTGATTATGAATAACGGCGTACTCGGCATGGTGCGGCAATGGCAGACACTTTTCTATGATCGCCGCTATGCCGGTACAACACTGAACCGGCAGACGGATTTTGTCAAGGTTGCAGAAGGATTCGGCGCATCCGGTGCAAGGGTATCGACACCCGAACAGCTGGCCGATGCGCTGAAACAGGCATTTTCGCAGTCCGGTACATTTGTGATAGATGCGCAGATGTGCAGTGATGAGCTTGTACTGCCGATGCTGCCGCCGGGCGGTTCGATCGACAATATCATCACGGAAATCGACTAAGCAGATACGGAGGGATATATGATATATGGAACAGCAATATGTGATCGGCGTACTGGTTGCGAATATTTCGGGTGTACTGTCCCGTGTATCGGGGATGTTCACGCGGCGCGGCTTCAATATCGACAGTCTGACAGTCGGAGAAACAGAATCGGCAGGACTTTCACGCATCACGGTCGCATTCCGCGGCGATGATGATATCAAGGAACGCATCGTGACACAGCTTGAAAAGCTGCACGATGTCAAAGAAGTCGAAGTTCTCGATCAGCAGGAAACGGTAATTCGTGAACTGCTGCTGCTGAAAGTGCGCAATGATGCCGGATCGCGGCAGGATATCATGACGGCAGCCGAGATCTTTCATTCAAGGATCGTTGACTATTCCAAAGAGGCACTTGTCTGCGAGCTGACCGGTGAAACACCGAAAATTGACGCATTCATTGACCTGATGAAAGGCTACGGCATCATGGAGATGTGCCGGACGGGCATCGTTGCACTGGAACGCGGCGCAAACTGTCTGCGGACGAAAAATGAAGCATCTGTTGAATGATCGGATGAATATGACATGGACGATCTGAGCTGCGTATCATCAGGGCTGATACGGATATTCACGCCGCCGGTACTGATATTTCTCTATGGCGCAGTAAGACCGGTGCGCGGCTGTATCCGGCAATCATTTCCTTTGTGGTGTGCTTTCCGGCATTCTTCATCGGAAAGCGGATAATATCGGGCTGCATACGCCCTGAAAATAAGGGAGATACAATGGGAAGAAATAAAAAATTGCAGGAAATTGATCTTGCGCTGAATTCACTGGTCGTATTCCGGAAGCTGCTGACGAATGAGGTCATCCTGCCGCTGCGTGCGCTGCTCGATACGGAAAGCATGGATCCGATGATACAGCTCCGGCAGTATACGGAATTTATTACGCGGCTTTATGCACGGAGTATGAATCTGACGGAATTCATCTTTCAGCTGATCTGTGAGGATGATAATTTCTATGTCCGTGCTGTGGCACGCGGCGAGGAAGTTGAGGAAATGCTGACCGCCTGCGTACAGAATGAGCTTGCGATCTTGCAGCGCCTTGCGAGAATTCGTCCGTATGAGCTGCAAAAAGAGGTTTCCTATTACGGTATTCTGCCGGAATGGAAAAACTCCGATCTGGATTTCGGTGCGGAATATCATGCCCGTCTGCGTCAGATCGGCAAATACGGCTACGGCATTTATGCTGTCAATCCGATGTTCGTGATCCGGGATGAGCAGATCGTTCCGGTGAAATATCCTGACCGTGTGCAGCTTTCGGCACTTTCCTGCTATCAGGCAGAACGGCAGACCGTGATCGACAATACGCTTGCACTGCTGAACGGAAAATGTGCGCAGAATGTTCTGCTTTACGGTGATTCCGGAACAGGCAAATCCGCATCTGTCAAGGCGATCGTCAATGCATATTTCAAGGAAGGACTGCGTCTGATCCAGATCACCAAAGCCGATCTGCCCATGATGCCGCTGATTATGGAGCAGATTCACGATAATCCGCTGAAATTTATCTTATTTGTGGATGATCTCAGCTTTTCCGCCGGAGATGACAGCTTCGGTATCCTGCGTGCGGTACTGGAAGGTTCGGTTGCGGAGCGTCCGGCGAATGCGGTGATCTATGCGGCAAGCAGCAGCCGTTATCTGGAACCTGCGGATTTTGCCGATGCGGATGCTGTATCGCCCGTTCCGGATGTGATGCCGGAGCAGCAGGCATTGGCAGGAAGATTCGGCATTCGTGTCCGGTTCTGCCGTCCGGACCGGAAGGCGTATCTCGCATTTGTGCAGGAATTGGCAGAGCAGTATGAACTGCAAATAGATCCTGCGGAATTGTATCAGGCGGCAGAAGATTTTGCACAGCGCAGCGGCGGACGTTCGCCGCGTGCGGCAAAACAGCTGATCGAACAGCTCAGGACAGCACAGGAATAAACGAAAAAAACAGCCGTGAAACAGCGAAAAATGCTTGTTTCACGGCTGATTTTCATATCAGGACAATTACCACATGGTATCGTTTTCATCGTCATATCTGGATTCGGTCGAATCCCAGAAAAAGCGCTGCACATCCTCTTTCAGTTTGATGCCGCGGTTTCGTGTCTCATTTGAGAGAACATTCATATCCTCATAGAGATTGTCCATATCACTGGAGAGGACCTTTGTGACCTTCTCAAGGGCAACGATGCGGTCTTCCAGCATATCGGCTGTCTGATCAATGGAATCGGCGCGGTCGGTGACAGCATCCAGATGCCGCTGAATATTGCGCAGGATGCCGCGCAGTTCTTCCTGACCTGCAAGGATGCTTTCCTGTGTTTCACGCATCGCCTCAATGGCGGCGGTGTTTTTTTCGATCGCGGCATGATCCCGCGTCTGGTATGCGGACAGTTTTCCGGTGATTTTTTCCATTTCCTCTGATTCGGATTCAAGCTCGGAAAGCCGCATTGACAGTTCATCCATTGCAGTATTTCTCCTTCCGTTCCGATATTTTATATTATTATAACATACTATTACAGGAATTGCAATGGGCAATGCAGAAAAAGAAACCGTATCGCCGGCATGGGGGCAAAATCGGCTGTCGTCACTGTCCGTCCGGTTTATATTCGCTCCGCAGCATGGAAAAATACAGTCTGCCGACATATTCCCCGTCCATATAGAAATAATCGCGCAGCGTCCCCTCATAGGTGAAGCCGCATTTCTCGATCACACGCTTGGACGGCTTGTTGATCGTTTTCGTGCAGATCTGTACCTTGTGCAGGTTCATTTTCTCAAAGCCGAATGCGATCACGGCTTTGGTTGCTTCTGTCGCATAGCCGCGGCACTGATACGCCGCACCGATACAATACTCGATCTCTGCAAAATGATTCTTATTGTCAACCAGAAAATATGCGATCTGTCCGATACATTCGCCGTTTTCCCTGTCGATCACCGCCCAGCGGTAATAATCCTGTTTCACGTATGAACCGATATATTTTTCAAGCAGTCCGAGAACATCCTCTTTTGTAGCATATACAGGCTCAGAATACAGAGACTGTACCTTTTCATCCGATGCCCAGTTTTTCAGGACTGCATCCGCATCATCTTACGTGAATCTGCGCAGGATCAGCCGTTCTGTTTCAATCGTCAGTGTTCCGGTGTGTGTCAGCATAGATATACCTCAATTCACCTTCGGGAGCTTTGCAAATGCAACGGCAAGCTCATCATCGGTCGGTACATAGTTTTCAAGCAGTCCGTCATTGAATTTCTGATAGCCTGCAAGATCAAAATAACCTGTTCCGGTCAGACCGAATACGATCGTCTTTTCCTCGCCGGTTTCCTTGCAGCGCATCGCCTCGTCGATCGCCGCACGGATCGCATGGGAGCTTTCCGGTGCCGGCAGAATACCCTCAACTCTTGCAAATTGTTCTGCCGCCTCAAAGATCTCTGTCTGCTTATAGGAGACTGCTTCCAGAATACCCTGTGCGTGCAGTTCGGAGAGTGCCGTATTCATGCCGTGATAACGCAGACCGCCTGCGTGATTCGGTGCCGGAATGTAATCCGCACCGAGCGTATACATTTTTGCAAGCGGACAGATCATGCCGGTATCAGCATAATCATACGCATACTTACCGCGTGTCAGGCTCGGACAGGATGCCGGTTCAACCGCAACCAGACGGTAATCCGCTTCACCGCGCAGACGCTCGCCGACAAACGGTGCGATCAGGCCGCCGAGATTCGAGCCGCCGCCTGCACAGCCGATCACAACATCCGGCTTGATGCCGTACTTATCGAGCGCCGCCTTTGCTTCCAGACCGATGACCGACTGATGCAGCATGACCTGATTCAGCACAGAACCGAGTACATAACGGTAGCCCTCATTCTGCAAAGCCGTTTCGACTGCTTCGGATACTGCACAGCCAAGACTGCCGCCTGTTCCGGGATGCTCTGCGAGAATTTTTCTGCCGACTGCGGTCGTTTCAGAGGGAGAAGGCGTGACGGATGCGCCGTAGGTACGCATGACCTCGCGGCGGAACGGCTTCTGCTCATAGCTGACCTTGACCATGAAAACCTTGCAGTCCAGATCAAAATAAGAACACGCCATTGACAGCGCCGTGCCCCACTGACCGGCTCCGGTTTCTGTTGTAACACCCTTCAGGCCCTGTTTTTTCGCATAATAAGCCTGCGCGATCGCAGAATTGAGCTTGTGACTGCCGGATGTGTTATTGCCCTCGAATTTGTAATAGATCTTAGCAGGTGTGCCGAGCTTCTTTTCGAGGCAGTATGCACGCACCAGCGGAGAGGGACGGAACATTCTGTAAAAATCGCGTATCTCCTGCGGGATCGGGATATAACGGTCGGTGTCGTTCAATTCCTGCTCGGCAAGCTCACGGCAGAACACTTCGGAAAGCATATCGAGCGTAGCAGGCTGAAATGTTTTCGGATCAAGCAGCGGTGCAGGTTTCTTCGCCATATCCGCACGGAAATTATACCATGCGTCCGGCATCTCGGATTCAGTCAGATAGATCTTGTACGGGATTTCCTTGTTTGCCATCATGAACACTCCTTTTCATACTGTTGGCGGATCGTCAGAGCACGGAAAAATAAAAACGCCCGTCCCTGACAACATTTTACAGTCAAGGACGAGCGATGCTCGCGGTGCCACCTTGATTCACGGCATCCGATCGACAGGACAGCCGTGCACTTTTGAGATACACATGATATCTCCGGCATCTGACGTGTGCCTGAACGTCGCAGCTTTGACTGCGCCCTCGGCGGGCCATTGGGTGCGCTGTATCCGTCCGGTTCTCAGCATCCCGGACTCTCTGTGGGGCATACACATCGTTTCTCTCCGCTTCATCGGTTTCTGATTCGATTATACCACAGTCACATTGATTTGTCAAGTACCAGTTTTTGGCAATTTGCATGAATATATTGCCGCAAAAGAATGACAAAAGTCTGTTGAACGCATCCGTCCAGACGGTGAAGAATCGTAAATATCACTGTACCGAACCGGCTGTCGGCACTGCCGCGCCGGTCGATAACAAAATTCGCTCCGCACATCGTATCCCGTCAACCGCCGCCGATACGATCCCGCCTGCATAGCCTGCGCCCTCGCCGCAGGGATATAGACCGTGAACCGTCACTGCCTCAAGCGTTTCCATATCACGCAGGATCCGCACCGGCGAAGAACTGCGTGTCTCCGGCATCGTCAGAACGGCATCCGCCTGCACAAATCCCCGAAGCTGACGCTCCAGCAGCGGTATCCCCTGCCGCAGTGCCGAACAGACAAATTCCGGCAGACAGCTCTCCGGCTTCGCAAATACCGTCCCAAGCGGATAACTCGGCGCAACATTGCCGAATCCGCCCGACTGCTGCCCTTTGAGGAAATCTCCGAGCAGCGTGACCGGTGCTTTTCCGGTACAGCCGCCTGCACGATACGCCGCACGCTCGATCTGCCGCTGCATTGCGATCCCTGCAAGCACATCCTCTGAACCGAAATCCGAAGGATCTACCCCGACAAGCAGCGCACTGTTCGCATTCTCCGCATCACGCGCAAAACAGCTCATGCCGTTCGTGACAACGCTCTCCGGCTCGGATGCCGCCGCCTGCACCGTACCGCCCGGACACATACAAAAAGAATATACACCGCGTCCGTCCGGCGTATGCGCGGCGACCTTATAGCTTGCCGCTGTCAGCTTCGGATGCCCTGCCGCTTTTCCATAGCAGAAACGGTCAATATCTGCCTGCCGATGCTCGATCCGGACACCGAGCGAAAATGGTTTCTGCATCATCGGCAGACGCATCTCCGCAAGCATCTCAAATACATCACGCGCACTGTGTCCGACCGCAAGGATCACATGATCGGTGCGCAGAGAATCCTGTCTGCCGTCCTGTTCATATTCGACCGAAACGATTTTCCCGTCCGATACAGTCAGTCCGGTGCATTTTGCGCGAAATAAGACCGTTCCGCCTGCCTGCTCGATTTTCCGGCGCAGATTCGGGATGCAGACTGCCAGTTTATCCGTCCCGATATGCGGTTTGGCATCCCAGAGAATTTCATCCGGCGCACCGCAGTCTGCAAAAGTCTGCAAGACCTGCCGGATACGCTTATCTTTTGTTCCGGTATTGAGTTTGCCGTCCGAGAACGTCCCTGCGCCGCCCTCTCCGAACTGCACATTGCTTTCGGGATCAAGTTTTCCGGTTTGATAATATTGCGAAACAGACCGCTGACGTTCCGCGACAGGTCTGCCGCGTTCGAGCAGGACGGGGCAGACACCTGCCTGTGCAAGCACCCATGCAGCAAAAAGTCCTGCCGGCCCTGCACCGATGACAACGGGACGGTGCGGCAGGGATGCGGTTTGATATTTCGGCATAGAGAATGGTTGTACCTGCTGTATTTTTGTATAATCCGGAAGTCTTTTCAGAACAGCAGATTCCTGCCGGACAGAGACATCCGCCGTTATGACAAAGCAGACTTGTTTCCGTGCATCGATGGCACGGCGGACGAGTGAAAGCGACTGGATATCCTGTGTTTTGATATGCAATAATTTTGCGATCCGGGATCTGAGCAATGCATCGGAATAATCAAGCGGAACGATGAGATTCGGGATGCGCAGCATGGTATCACCTCTCCATGATATGATATTGGGCGGCAGACAGTGTGCTTTCGTTTTGCGAATGCATACAGCGTGTTCCGCAGAAAACGAAGTCTGCTGCGCTGATTATGATCTTAGATCTGATTCTTCCGCACATATTCCATGTCCTCGGGGCGGTGTCCGCACCGGCAGCCCGGCGCGTTTTTGCGCACCTTGTCGATCAGGATCACACTTTTCATGACCTGCTGTTTGCCGTTCGTAAACGGATACCGGAGTTTCTTTCCCCATTTGTCATATACGACCAGATATTCTTCTTTCCCCTGCACACCGTCCGGATAGACCGTCAGCGCATTCGGAAAAATCAGCAGTGTCTCCGGATCACTGATATCCAGCATATACTGCTCCGTAACGACCAGTCTGTCGTTGTCAAAAAACACATCGCTGCTGCCCTTCCGCAGGATCTCCGCAACGGTTTCCGGTGTTCCGTATTTCCGGAATACATCCGCATTTTCCGGATGCATCCGTCTCGCATTCACCTGCATGAACGCATAGAGCGCGATTGCAAGCAAGACCGTCCCGATCACCGCGCCGAATATCCCGAACCGCACTGTCAGCACAATGCCAATAATGAGCGCCGCCAATATGCCGGATATCAGAAATATCAGATAATGCTGATATTTTCTGCGTATGCAATTCGTCAGTGCATCTGCATTCAAACTTTTCAGTTCCATATCAATCATTCTCATATACTGCCGCAGTCTTTTTCAGCAGTTCAATGATCGGAAGATGCTGCGGACAATGCTCCTCACACTGACCGCATTCAATACAGTCGGATGCCTTGCCGTTTTCGGCAGTCAGCGCCGTATATTCTGCCTGCGGCGCTTTGCGGTTCATCAATGCAAAATAATCCGGTATTGCGATCGACATCGGGCATCCCTCTGTGCAGTAGCGGCAAGCCGTACAGGATATATTCTCCTGATCGGCAATTTCCTGTCCGATCTCCAGACAAAGCGCCGTTTCCTCTGCCGTCAGCGGCTTGAAATCCTGCATATAGCTGATATTGTCACGAAGTTGGTCAATATTGCTCATTCCGCTGAGTATCATGATCGTTTCGGGCAGGGATGCCGCAAAACGGATCGCCCATGAAGGCACGGACATTTCCGGTTCACGCGCTTTCATGCGGGCTTCCGCATCCGCAGGAACATTCACCAGCTTGCCGCCGCGCACCGGCTCCATGACAATGACCTTTTTGCCGTGCCGGACTGCTGTTTCATAGCAGCGGCGCGACTGCACCTTTTCGCTTTCCCAATCAAGATAATTGATCTGAAGCTGCACAAATTCCACTTCCGGATGTGCCGTCAGAATTTCATCGAGCAGCTCCGCCGTATCATGGAACGAGAATCCGAAATGCCTGATCGTGCCGCGGCGCTTTTGCTCCAGACAGAATGCAAAAGCATCCAGACGCTCTGCGATCGCATAATTTTCCTTATCCAGACAGTGCAGAAGATAATTGTCGAACCATTGCAGACCGGTGCGGCTGCGCTGTTCTTCAAAGATGCGCGGCAGATCATCCGGCTCTTTCAGGAACATAGTCGGCAGCTTATCCGCAGCAAAAAACGCCTCGCGCGGATAGCGTTCCACAACGGCTTTCCGCAGCATTTCCTCAGATTTTCCGTTATGATACATATATGCCGTATCAAAATAGGCAAAGCCTGCCGCAATGTATTCATCCGCCATCCGGCAGATCTGTGCTTCATCAAATGATGTCGGATCATTTGCATCCAGCAGCGGCAGACGCATACAGCCAAATCCAAGTTTTTTCATCATTGAATCCCCCTGTCTGTCTTATTGTTCCGGAGATGCCTGCCAGAGTCCGTGCTGATTGCAGTATGCGTATGCGGCTATGATCTCGTCATCCTCTGCCGCATAGAACTGTGCCACCGGTTCATCATCGGGCATCAGACTGATACGTTCCTCACTGTTTTTCGTTTCGAGCATGATCCATGTGATATAATGCGCCGCTGACATCGGATGCATTTCAGAGCCGACCGTCACAGTGACCGTCTGACCGTCGCGGCTGATGACCGGAACGTGCTTTTCGCGTGCCGCATCAACGGTATTGGGAATGATCTCTGTCATATCGCTGAATCCGGCGGCTTCATTTTCCCTGACAGCGCAGACCGCGCCGTCTGAAGGTGACTGATAGAACTTCATCATGGTTGATACTCCTTTGTATTATTTTGCTGTATTCTTCACCCTGCCGAACGCACTCAGTACGCGTGCCATATCCTGCGGCGGATAATAAAAATGTGTCGAATGCCGGAGAACGTGCAGCTTCACAGCCGGCATCTCCGCCAGAAGCGGCAGCGCACGCAGCGAAACCAGTTCATCCTTTGCAGACTGATATACCTCACAGGGTACGCGAATATCCCTGCATCGTTTCCGGACTGCCCTGATCTCCCTGAACAATTCCAGATAGCGCGGGATCCATCCGATATAGTGCAGAAGATTCCTGTCCGGCTGAATGCTGTAGGCATTCTGCAAAGCGTTCCCAAGCGGACGCTTTGCCCGAAAACCGAAGGCGGCAGCGACAGAACGGGCTGCACCGGACAGCGTCAGATGCACCCGAAGCGGTACGCCAAGCAGCAGCATTTTCCGAATGTGTTCGGGATATTTTGCAGCAAGCTCCAGTGCAAACAGCGTCCCCATTGAATGCGCCGCAATGATAATATTTTGGTATTGCGGCAATATTCTTCGCATCAGTTCCTCTGTCTGCTGTTTCCAGCGCCGCATAGAAGTATGTGCAAGTCCATCTGTTTCCGCGCCGTGTCCGTCGAGCAGAATGCCGTATACCGAAAATGTATCCGGTATCTCCGGCGTCAGGAAATCAAAATACTGCGGCGCACACAATATGCCGTGCAGCAGAATGACAGCCGTATCTGCATCGGGATTTTCGCGGATAATATGATGATATTGCGATCTCATCGAAAGAATTCGACCTTTCCGCAGGATTTGCAGTGATAGATGCGCACGCCGGTACTGTCTGCGATTTTCTGGAGCTGTTTCAGCAGAAGATTGTTCGGTGACCATGTTTCGACCTTCACACGCTTCATCTCCACCTGACAGCGCAGACATTCAACCGGCGCTTTCTCCGGTATCAGTACACTTCTGTCCAATGCCGCGCTCCTTTACTGCATATATGCATTCAGGCGGCGGCGTGTTTCGGCTTCACCGAGCACATGGCTGATCTCCCAGATATCCGGTGCATTCTGTCTGCCGGTCAGCGCGACACGGAGCAGATTTGTCACATCGACGATACTGCCCTTATACAGCTCCGGATTCTTCTTGTATTTTTTCGGCTGCGCAGCATAACCGAGTGCTTCGGTGATCTCCTTGACCTTTGCAAACCATGCTTCCTGCGTATCCGCAAAATCAAGCGTATCCAGATAGCGTGTGAGGATCTCCTGCTTCATTTCGCCGGATGCATTTTCCGGACATTCATCCTCATATGCAAAGGTCTCTGCATCATAGAATGCGAGGAATTTCGCGGCATCCGACCAGTTGCCGTAATCCTTGCGCGGCTTGTCGCTGACTCTGCCGACATTGACTGCGGCTTTCCAGAAATCAGCATTTGCGGTCATGCGTCCTGCAAGTGCCGCATCATATTCCTCTGCCCATTTCAGCAGACCGTCATACACATATTCTGCCGGTTTATGCGAGAGATACTCCTTGCAGATATTGTCGAGCTTTTCGAGATCGAACAATGCGCCGGATGTACTCATTTTTTCGAGTGAGAATGTAAATTCACGGGAATCCGCATCCGGATTTGCAAGATGCCATTCCTCGAAATTGCTGTTGAGAACGGTCAGCAGATAAAGCCATGTGGCTTCCTGCGGAAATCCGGCTTCACGGTAATATGCAAGTGCAAGCTCCGGATCTTTCCGCTTGGAGAGCTTGCGCTTGGATGCGCCGTCCATTTTCATGAGCGTTGCGGTATGACAGTAGACCGGACGCGCCCAGCCGAGCGTATCAAAAAGCTGTACGTGGATCGGCAGTGTTGCGAGCCAGCTTTCATCACGGATAACGTGTGTCGTGCGCATGAAATGGTCATCGCAGACATGAGCAAAATGATAGGTCGGGATGCCGTCAGATTTCAGCAGAACGAAGTCCGTATAGTTCTCCTGCACCTTCAGTTCGCCGCGGATGCCGTCCAGTACGGGGATCATATTTTCCGGATCGCCCTCAGAACGGAAACGCAGTACCCATTCCGTGCCCTTTTTGAGTTCCGCTTCGATATCTTCCAGCGGACGGTCACGCCAGACCGCATATTTCCCATAATAGCCGTAATTTTCCTTTGCGGCTTCCTGTGCCTCGTGCATGGCTTTCAGATCATCCTCGGTGCAGAAGCACGGGTATGCAAGTCCGCGCAGAACAAGCGATTTTGCGATCGTCTGATACAGTTCCTTGCGCTGACGCTGACGATACGGACCGTATGCACCGGTTTCACCGTCTGCGGTCGCACCCTCATCAAAATGTACGCCGTAGAAGGTCATTGCATCAATGACCGCCTCAACTGCGCCCTCGACCTCACGTTTCTGGTCGGTATCCTCTATGCGGAGATAGAATACACCGCCGGTCTGATGTGCAAGGCGCTCACCGATCGCATTATAGAGGTTGCCGAGATGCACAAAGCCTGTCGGGCTCGGTGCAATGCGCGTAACAACTGCCCCTTCCGGCAGATCACGCGGCGGATAGATGGTTTCGTAGTCCCCGATCGTTTTGGTGATATCGGGGAACAGAAGATTTGCAAGAGAATTGGTATCCATAATCAAAAAGTCCTTTCATAAATCAATTATATTTCATTATAATATAAATTGGGGGCATCCCGTGACTTTGCGCATGACTTTATCGACAAGCTGAGTCTGTCGCAAAAGTCTTTTTGCAGCCATATATTCCGTACAAGAGAAGTACGAATGATTAAAAATGGGGGAAGTGGCAGATTGTCAAGTCAAGTGCAGCAAAAAACTTCAGCAGGCGATTTTGCCCCCTGCCTATGTGAAACGCTCAGAAATCCCACTCCTGCACGCTCATAGAACCGGGAAGCGATAACGGCCGCGGGCCCTGCCCGCTTACCAGTGACCGCCGCCGCCGCCGTGGGAGAAACCGCCTGACGACGTATGCGATGAACCGCCGCCGCTGAATCCGCCGCCGCCGCGTCCGCTGTCCGAATCAATGCGTCTCTTTGTCGTATGCGTCCGGAGAAATACATCATCCTTGACAAGATAATGCGTATCTTTCTGGCTGATATAATTCGTTGCATCAAGCGTTTTGACAAGCTTGTATTTGCTTTTGACGATCAATGCCGCGATCAGCGCAGTCATTCCGCCGACGATCAGACCAAGTCCGATCCAGAGTTCCCAGTTATAGCCGAACCACCACGGCAGTTTATCCGCAAAGCACAGCTCACCCTTATACGAATAGGCATATTTTCCTGTTCCGTAATTGTAGGTAAATGCATTTTTCGGCATACCTTTATCCTTATAGGTTTTCAGATCGGAACAAAACTGTCTGACAGCGCCGGTATAATCCTCATTTCGCATATAATCGACCATATTATTCCACATGGCATCAATGCGGTCATCTGCGATGCCGTTATAATAATACAGCTCACCGAGTCCGCAGGTCGAAATATAAATATAATGCGCCGGCATATTCAAAAGCAGCAATGCACCGTCTGTTTCCTGACCATAAGGAATATTGAACTTTTCATCATACAGATCGTCAGCGTATGCCTCTGAACCTGCATCTGAATACTGTTCGCCGCTTTCATTCAGCACACAAACCGCAACATACATATCAATTTCTCTGCTTGTGTCACGGATCATGTCATTGATCGCATCCTGATCTTCAGCGGAAAAGAAATTGTCCGCATCGTAGAGCTGACAGTTCGGGATCGTATCTTCCAGCGGTATTGCCGCGGAAACAGAGAGCGCCGCGCAGAGCGTGCCGCAGAGAACCGCTGCCGCCGTCAGTAAATATTGCAAAATCCGTTTTTTCATTTTACCAGCACCCCCACAACCATTGTCAGCAATGCAGCGGCAATGCCGAGTGCTGCGCAGAATGCCGCCAGCCGTCCCTTACTCAAAGGCGGTGTTCCGACAAATTTTCCGGTCTGACCGTTCAGTGCAAATTCATAGATCTTATCGCCGTATTTATAGGTCATAAACCAGACCGGCAGGAGCATATATTCCCATTTTGTACTCATGACCTTGATATCCGAGCTTGTGACCGATACGGTCGAATAGCCCTGCATGGATTTCCGCACAAGCTGATCGCTCGCCTGAACCGCTCGTTTCTGGATGCGCGGGAACATCGCCGCCATATTCATATCATACTTTTCGGCAAAGAATCCGCTGAGATACTGCATCGCAAAGGGCTTTACAGCCTGATAATCAAACGGTTCAACCGCTTCCATCAGTGCATCGTCAATATGGCTCGCACCGTCGGCAGGCAGTCCGTGAATGAAAATATCCGCCTCTCGCGCAAGGGCAAATTCTGTTGTTTCGGTCATGGAATAATTGCCGGAAGTCCATGTGCGGATCTTCTTGCCGAGTGCATTCATCCTCGCATTGATATTGACATCCGTTACCCAGAAAGGCACATACAGTCCGACGATCTTCTCCTGCTGACCGGCAGAGAGAAAATCCTTCGGCAAAAATCTATGTTTCTTGCAGAAATCCTGAAAATGTCCGATCGCCGTTTCCCTGTCAAGCTGGAACGGCAGAACATAGGACGGACGAAATTCGCCGGATACTCTGCCCTTTAAGATAACAGGATTGTGGCAGTAATAGCAGAATGTTGCGGCAGTATTCGCATCCGCCATGATGGACGCGCCGCAGCTGTCGCAGGTGTATACGGAAGTCTGCTCCATAAACTCGGAATCGGTCTGTATCTCCTCCTCCGGACGGTTTTGCTGAAGCTGCTCCTGCTGTGCAGCAACTGTTTTCATCTCCTGTTCTGTGAAGCTGCTGCCGCAATATTCGCAGTCAAATTTCTGTGTCTGTGCTGAAAATTTGATATCTCCGCCGCAGTTCGGACACTTGTAGCCAAGTGATTCCATAAAAAACTCCTTTCGTCATAAACAGCATACTGTCTGTTATATTGTGATAAGATCGCAGCTTATGAATTTGCTGTCGTATTTACACTGATATGCGGCTCAATGTATTTATAATTCTTCTCCTTCACGGCGACTTCTCTTGCTGTGCAGTCCTCTGAAAACGCAGTCACTTTCTTCTGGTAGATATCATTTTCGACCTGATTTTCCCAGCCGGTCTTGTCATTCTGCCCCTCAAAGAAAGCGAGCATGACGCCGCCTGTACGGGATGAAACCGTCATATCGCCGTGCTGTCTTTCGCGGTCGAATGCCCATGCGGAGATCTCATCGCCGTATGCGGTCTGCGCTGCGGAATAGCCGGTCACAAGACCGCCGTTCGCACTGGTTTTTGTATCACCGGAATAGCTCTGGGCAATGGATGCAAACATTTCGGACGGATCTTCTGCGGCGCGGACATCTTCCTGTATCATCTCTGCCGCTTCTTCTGTTTCCTCAATGCTTGCGTAATCCGCTGCTGACAGATAGATCACGCGGATATCAACTGTCCTGGATTCATCCGCAGCCGGCTCACTGCGCAGCAGATAAACCGATGCATAGAGCTGATCTTCACGCGGCCAGACAAAGGTTTCACCCGGCTTTGCACCGCCGCCGATCCATTCCTGCACACCGTCCGGAAAATCCTTCGCCATATCCGTGATCGTCAGATTGGCAGCGATCTGCTCTGCCTCTGCGCGTTCCATTTTCTTTTCCTCTGTCAGATAATGATAGACATAGTCCGAAAACGCCTTTTGATCCTTGCATTTGCCGAGTTCCTCTGCGTGCTCGATCGCGGCATCATGTTCCGTGTTATCCCCTTCGAGGATGCTCTCCGGACTCCACGGGAAGGAATAAGCCAGCGCACTGACCATCAAATAATCATCCTGATGCTCCTGATAAAAGCTGTTGACTTCATCTTCCGAAACACTGATCTGCTCCATTGCCGCTTTCTGATAGCTGTTGGCGAGGATGGTCAGGCGCGTTGCCTTTTCCAGATCAGAACGCCGCACGCCCTTCTGATAGCGTTCGAGATCAGCATTTTCCGTCAGCTCCTGCACGGTCGCCTCATCTTCCTCACTGAGTACGAATCCTTCGTCATACGCCTTTTCGGCATATTGCAGATTCGTCTTGACCGAGCTCATCGCATTATCCAGAAACAGATCATACCATGTCACGCCGTTGCTGTATTCCTGCTCCTTGAGTGAAACACCCGTATCAAACACGGACATTTCGCTGTCCTGCTCGGCATAGCGCAGATAGCTGTCCGCACACTGCCGGAAATAGCAGGCAAACATCGCTGCCGTGACCTGATAATGGTCTGTTTCGGCAACAACTTTATTCCGCAGGGCATTGCTGCCGGTATTGCACCAGAGATATCCGCCGCCGACCAGCAGAACGGCTGCCGCACCGCTGATACCGGCGATCCGGATCGCCCTGTTTTTCTTCTTTGCTTTTTCAGCCTGCTCCCGCTGTGCTGCTTCTTTTGCACGGCGTTCGGACTGCTTTTTTTCGATCATTTCCTTTTTATTTTTCGGCTGTTTATCCTGCATAATCTGAATTGTACTCCCTTTCGCTCACTGCTTACGGCTCGGATTCCTGCGGTGCAAGGAACTGCTGAAGCCCGTCCTCTGCCGCAATGGTATCCGTTCCGCATAATATCAATATCTGTGAATATGAACCGGCTGTCAGTCCGCGCCAGTCAATTTCGCTGCACGCAGGCAGATCGACTGCCGTTATCATCCGGTAATGCTGCATCAGAAACGGGATCATGCTGCATCCGCAGCGGTCTGTCAGCAGGAGCAGATCCTTGCTGCTCTGATTTTCCGTTTCAATGCGCAGGACCGGCTCAGTCTCCAATGCAAAAACCTTTTCAGGTGCATCCGCTGCTTCCGGCAGATCTGTCAGGAAATAACCGGGAAGCACTTCATTCCCCGCTGCACGGAGCGATGTCACCTTCACAGGCTGCGTCTGCTCTGTGCATTCATACAGATCGACTGTATCCGGCAGAATATCATAATAATGACTGCGGTGTGAAAGCTCACCGTAATACCGGCTGTTAAAATGCGTGACCATGAACTGATCGTAGCCGTATGCAGAAAAGCCGAGCTTGCGGATCGCAGAACGGTAGACACAGAATGCACCGTAAGATGTCCAGTGCGGATCTGTCCGGTAATAAATATAGTGTTCCCGTTCACCGGAAAGCCAGCTTGACGCTTCCAGCCACAGAACAGGCTCCTGAAGCGCATCCGAAAATGTGCGGAGCAGCTGATATTCATTGGTCAGCGGAACGGAATCGGAAAGCATATCGCCGTAGATGCCGGCAGAAGTCGGTACGGCAAGCATATAGACCGATGCGCCCTGCGATGCAGCATACTGATTGACCGCATTTGCAGCCTGATAGACGGTATCCGATTCCGGTTCATCAAGATGCGGCAAAAGCCGTTCCCCTGTCACATATACTGAGCCGATGCGGTCATTTCCGAGCATCAGTGACATTTTGTCATGCACGCGCAAGAGCGGCTGCCAGACCGGATGCTCCGCCGCCTCGGCACTGTTTCCGCTGATCAGCGCACAGGCGGCAAATACTGCCGTTGCTGTTCCGAGGATCCATGCAGAAAGCGTTGCAGCTGCACCGGTATGCTGACGGCTTTTCTGCTCAGCCATGCCGCAGACCTTCTACATCCGACAAATCCAGCACTGCCATATCAGGCAGCCATTCGGTCTGACGAAAATGGATCGCCGAAGCAAAGCCCTCAGCCTCAGCCGTATGCGGAACGCTGCCGGCAAGAAACCATATCCGGCGTTCGACCGCTTCCCCTGCCGCAAGTCCCATCAGCATTTTGCCAAGCCCGTGCCTGCGGTATTCCGACAGCAGCACGATATTCGTCACGACTGCACATACCGGCTTTTCACCGACCGTTTCCGCCGCCATACCGAGCAGTCCGACCGGCTTTTTTTCGTCATACAGCACGAACAGCGTATCGCCGTTTTGCAGTGCTTTATGATAGTATTCCGCCCCTTCAGGCAGCAATGCCGAAAGCGGTTCTGCCTGCCATTCTGTCAGCTCCAGTTCCGCCTGCTTCATCTTATGAAAGCGCAGCATATTGATTCCTCCATTGCTTCAGATATTCCCTTTTATCATACCACAAAAACCGGATTTTGTAAAGGTTTGCAGTCCTGCTTTTCAAATTTCAGGCTCTGCTTTTCAAATTTCAAAAAATGCTTGACAATTCGGGTGATCTGTGTTATAATGTCAAGGTATTCAAATGGGCTCGTGGCTCAGCTGGGAGAGCGCCGCGTTCGCAACGCGGAGGTCGAGGGTTCGATCCCCTTCGGGTCCATCACAGTCAAAATGCGTAATCGAAAGGATTGCGCATTTTCTTTTTGCGCAGGGATATACCGGATACGGAAAGAGGGCATCGTATGAAGAAAGATATCCTGCAAAATATATGGGTGATCGCGCTGCTTGCATTTTTTTGCTGTGCATTATGGGGCAGCGCTTTTTCTGCGGTCAAGACCGGATATGCGCTGCTGCATATCGAAAATGATGCGTGGGCAGATCAGCTTGCATTCGGCGGTCTGCGGCTTGCTGCCGCCGGCATCATGGCGCTTGCGGCAGGCAGCATCATGCAGAAAAAACTGCTGCTGCCGCATCGCGGCGCGTTCCGGAAAATCGGTATCATCAGCTTTTATCAGACTATTGCGCAGTATTTCTGCTATTACATCGGTCTGGCGCATACAAGCGGCGTCAAGGCATCGGTTCTGGTCGGCGCAAATGTTTTTCTGGCGATCTTCATATCCGGCGCACTGTTTCATCTGGAAAAGATCACCGCACGCAAGATCATCGGCTCAGTGATCGGTTTTTCCGGCATCATCCTCATCAATCTCAGCGGTCTGCGCTCCGGTCTGCGCTTCAATTTTCTCGGTGACGGCATGATCCTGCTTTGCACGGTCGCAAGCGGTTTTTCTTCTGCAAGCATGAAAAAGCTCTCTGTAGGCGAAGATCCTGTCATGCTCAGCGGATGGCAGTTTTTCTTCGGCGGCATCGTCCTGACGGTCATCGGTCTGCTCGGCGGCGGTCACATTCCGCAGTTTACGCCGCGCACATTCCTGCTGATGCTGTATCTCAGCTTTATTTCTGCCGCCGCATATTCTGTATGGGCGATCCTGCTCAAGCATAATCCGGTTTCGCGCGTTTCGGTTTTCGGATTTCTGAATCCGGTCTGCGGCGTGGCGATCTCTGCTCTGGTACTGCATGAGCGTTCTCAGATCAATCTCAGCTTTGTGTTTGCACTGCTGCTGGTCTGTGCCGGTATCGTCACGGTCAATTATCTCCCGAAAAAGAAAGAGGCGGGATCATGAAAATCATAATGGAAACAGAAAGACTGCTGCTTCGGGAATTTATGCCGGAAGATTTTGATGCATTGTTTGAGATCCTGTCAGATGCGGAAACGATGCAGCATTATCCGGCACCGTTTGACGAAGAAAAAACCAGGGAATGGATCAAACGGAATATCGAGAATTATGCACGGTACGGATTTGGATTATGGGCAGTCATTTTGAAGGAAACGTATCAACTGATCGGAGACTGCGGTATTACGATTCAAAATATCGACGGAGAACTGCTTCCGGAGATCGGATATCACATTCATAAGAAACACCAGAGAAACGGATTTGCCAGGGAAGCGGCAAAAGCCGTAAGAGACTGGGCATTTCTCAATACAGAATATGATGAAATATATTCCTATATGAAATATACGAATGCTGCCTCTTATGCAGCCGCAGCGGCGGCAGGCATGAAAAAGATCAAGGAATACGCCGATCCCCAAAACACAATATCTTATGCATATTCCATTACAAGAGATGAATGGGAAACGCAATTCCGTTCGTTATAAGCAGTTCACAATTCAGAAATACTATGTTTACAGTTTATTAACATAGCGGCATATCCGGAAATGGTATACTATAAACAGACAGGTATGTACCTGCTTGATCATCACGCATACCGGACGCTGTCCGTGAAAGGAGTACCACATGAAAGCAAGATTTCATCTGCCGAATTTTTCCGCATATTATAAATTCAATCTCTGTTTTGCTGAGATGCTGGCACAATGTCCGGAATGTTTCCGGGAAGGCGTAGAGATCGCATCCATTTACGGTGCATTTCCGCCGTCACTCTGGAACGGCGGCAGAGCCGAAGAAGGCATCGCAAGCCCCAGCTTCATGAAGGGCGTGATCAACGCATTCAATGAAAGAGGCATTCCCCTGCGCTTTACATTCACAAATCCCATGATCGAAAAGAAGCATCTGCGCGACGATTTCTGCAATATGGTCCTGCAGCTTGCGGACAACGGCATGAACGAGGTCATTGTCATGTCGCCGATCCTGGAAGAATATATCCGCACGAATTACCCCGGCTACAAGATCACAAGCTCGACCTGCAAACGCCTGAACAATCCGGAGCAGCTTCTCGGTGAAGTAGAAAAGGATTACCATATCATCGTCATTGACTATGACCTCAATCACGATTTTGAAACGCTCCGCAAGATTCCCGACAAAACGAAATGTGAACTGCTTGTCAATGCAAGCTGCACTCCGAACTGCAAACTGCGTTCCGATCATTACAATGCGATCGGTGTGCAGCAGATCGCCTATGCAACACACGTTATGAAGTATAAAGATGCACCGTTTGATGAGGGAAAGCTGCTGAAGGAGCATCCGGAGATCGCGCGTTACACCAGCTGCCCCTATGCAACACGAACCATTTTTGATATCAAGGAACTGAAAAACCATATTTCCCCTGATGAGATCTGGGGTACTTATATCCCGATGGGCTTCGAGCAGTTCAAGCTCGAAGGACGGACAGCAAATATGTTCAATCTCATGGAGCATTATCTGTACTACATGGCAAAGCCGGAATATGTTGATCGGCTGCGTTATGATTTCCTGAACTGTCTTGCCGAAAACGGTGTATTCAAAGTTCTTGAATAACAAGCAAAAGGACATGAGCCATCTGGTTCGTGTCCTTTTTTCAGCTTCACCGTATCATGTCCTTCCAGCTTGCCGATATAGTCTTATTGCAGCCATATTCTCCTGACAATAGAAGAACGAATGATAGAAAATGGGGGAAGATGCCCCATGCTGGGTGTCTTCCCCCAAGCCCCTATCTTCCCGTGCCGAAAGTCAAAGGGCATTCCGCACTCTACGGAGTGCGGCAAGGGCGCTGCCCTTGACCTGCGAGCTTTTGAAAAAGCTCGACCAAAACTTTTGTTTTTGGTCGCCGGCTGCTCTCTGAAAACTTTTTGATATTCTATAGTTTTTCGACATACAAAAGGACATGAACCTTTCGGCTCATGTCCTTCTGCTTTATGAAATTGACTTTGTTACTTTCATCCGTTGATTTCACATTGCTGCAAATCAATTAGAACTCAGAAATCATCTTTGCGAGATACTTCAGGATCTGGACAACGTCATCACTGCCGATTTCGCCGTCCTTGTTCACATCAGCATTCAGCAGACCAACTTCTGTAACCTTTGCGCCTGCATCTTCAGCGACGAGTCTTGCAAGCAGAACGCCGTCGGAGATATCGACCTTACCGTTGTTGTTGACATCGCCATAGAGCGAAACCTTAGCAGGAGCTGCTGTTGTGGTTGTAGTGGTGGTCGTTGTTGTGGTGGTCGGTGTCTTTGTGGTAGTGGTAGTGGTAGTGGGTGGTGTGGTAGTGGTAGTGGTGGTTGTGGTAGTAGTAGTGGTGGTAGTCTTAGAAGACATATCGGTGTAAACATCGAGCTTAGTGATGTCTGCGACACCGCCGGACTGCCAGCCTTCAGCATTCAGAGCAACTTCATAGAGGTTGCCGATGCCCCAGCCTTCGTTTGCCCATGCCTTGAAGTGATCGGAAACGGTGATGTGACCGGAAGTTCTCTTATCCTGACGGACACTGAAATACTGCTTGAAGGTTTCGCTGCCGCCGTTGATTGTCGGGCCGGTGTGATCCATCTGGAAGATCTTGTACTGTGCGCCGTCGATGGTAACGATCTTGCCCTGTGCATCCGGACACCAGTCAACCCAGTCTTCAATGATGTAGTACTCAACGAGCGGAACATTGCCTGCTGCGCCCTTATTCTGGAACCAGCCGTAAACGCAGAGACGGGAGTTGCCGCTTGCGCTCTGAGTCTGCTTGTAGTTTGCTTCATAATCCAGACCGATGTAATCGTAATCGGTTGCCTTCTTGGTAGAACCGAAGTCCAGACCGCGGCGAGCGAGGAAGTTACCTGCATTGACTGCTGCACTCCACTCTGCCTTAAAGGTTGCGCCTTCGCCGAGTGTCATAGAACCGCTGCCGCCGGTGTTATCCAGCCAGATTTCGTAGCTGTAGCCATCGGAAACGCCCTTGTGCTGATTCTGACCGTTACCAACGGTGAGAACCTGACCGTTCTGACCGCCGCCGCCCGGGTTGTTGTTATTGCCGCCCCACTGATCCCACGGGTTCTGGCCCTGCTGACCCCACTGATCCCACGGGTTCTGACCCTGCTGACCGCCCTGATTGCCGCCTTGCTGACCGCCCTGCTGGTTGCCCTGCTCGCCGCCTTGCTGACCGCCTTGCTGACCGCCCTTGGTCGGATCCTTGCTCGGATCGGTGTAAACATCAAGCTCGGTTACGTCAGCAACACCGCCGCTCTGCCAGCCTTCTGCGTTCAGAGCAACTTCGTAAAGGTTACCGATGCCCCAGCCTTCGTTTGCCCATGCCTTGAAGTGATCGGAAACAGTGATGTGACCGGAAGTTCTCTTGGACTGACGGACACTGAAATACTGCTTGAATGACTCATAGCCGCTGTTGATGGACGGGCCGGAGTGATCGAGCTGGAAGATCTTGTACTGTGCGCCGTCGATGGTGACCGTCTTGCCGTTGCCGTCCGGGCACCAGTCGACCCAGTCCTCGATGATGTAGTACTCAACGAGCGGTACATTGCCTGCGCCCTGATTCTGGAACCAGCCGTAAACGCAGAGACGGGAGTTGCCGCTTGCGCTCTGTGTCTGCTGGTAGCTTGCCTTATAGTCCATGCCGATGTACTCGTAATCGGTTGCTTTCTTCTTAGAACCGAAGTCCAGACCGCGGCGTGCGAGGTAGTTACCGGAGCCGACTGCTGCACTCCACTCTGCCTTAAAGGTCGCACCCTTACCGAGTGTCATGGAGCCGCTGCCGCCTGTGTTATCCAGCCAGACCTCGTAGCTGTAGCCGTCGCAGTTGCCCTTGTGCTGGTTCTGTCCGTTGCCGACACGCAGAACATCACCGACGTTTGCGGCGGAAGCCGGAATCATCGGGAGTGCTGCGGCGCAGATAACTGCAGCAGTTATTGCGCTGAACAATCTTGATTTTCTCATAATACCCCTCCTAAAAATTATATGACCGTATTCCATATACCAAACTGTATATGATTGGATCGTATCTACAGTTTAGCACAAAAAGAACGTCAAGTCTAGCGCTTTTTTTGCGGAAAATCAGAATAACCAATCAAATATTGCGAATCGTCAGAAATTTGATAAAGTTGTATATTTATCCGCTTAGTTTTGTCGCCGGAAACAGAATTGTCTATACAATTCGATTCCCATTTATATATATTGACGTTTAATTTCTTGCGATATTTTCTTTCGTTTTGCAAATATTGCGATTATTTTTCTTTTTCGTGTCATATTGCGGGCTGTTTTCCGGAGCAAATCGCAACAGGCGGTGTGCATTATTCTGCACATACAAGGAACATACGGAAAAAGCGCTGTTTCCTGCGGCTGTTCGCCCTTTTTCGGCTGTCATGCGGAAAACTGCGCCGCTGTTCCCGATTCCCTGCTGAAACTATATTAAAACGAAATAAATCTTTCGTCAGGCAACGATATCCAATAAACAGCCGATAAAATCAGGCGGCGTTCATCAGGATTCACAAAAATTTTTTCATTCATATTTCATGCTTGACTTTGCAGGGCAAATATGCTATAATGCAACAATATATTCTATGAAAAGGAGTGCTTCTATCATGAACTTCAAAAAAACATTCGCAGGACTATTCTCATTTGCTGTTCTGGCAAGTGCCTGCTCCTCCGCAGCTTTGCAGGCGGCAGCAGCCGAAACGGAACGCACCTATCAGGAAAGTCAGCTCACCGCATTTCTTTATACGGATGACTGTCAGACCGCCATTGACTGCCGTATCTACGATGATATGCCGAATGTTCCGTATGTCCGTCTTTCCGATTTCTACAAAGATCTGACAGAGGACGAGATCACGATCCGGAATAATCAGGACGGTTCGTATGATATCACCGTTCCGCTCGGCGGTACTGCAACGATCGATACCGGCACGGATCTACTGACGACTGAATGCTTCTCGGATCTTACAGCGGTCAGATCGGAAGAAGACGGCACCGGCACTCTTTCAAAATGGTTCGTTGATTCGGGAGAGGAAAGTATCGAGGACGATCTTTTGCCCGTTACGATGGATTTTGCAAAGTACAGCATTGATATTGTCGGCGATGAGAATGATCTGTGGTTTCCGGCAACAACACTTTGCGACCTCTTTTGCGGTTCTTCCCATACTGCTTACTATCTCCTGAATAAGCTCTTTTTCTGCGACAATCTCATTGGAAATATCACTGTGGATATGCTTGGTGCGGCTTCTTCGGCTGTTGTTGAGCAGTATCAGAACGGCAGACCGGATGATCTCATCCAATACAGCTACAATGAACTCTGCTTTATGATCGACCATAAATACGGTTTTCCGGGCTGCATCCCGATGAATGATCTGCTTGTCGAAAAAGGTCTGGACGGTATGCTCTCCGAAGGATCAAATGATACCCGATATGTAAAAGAACTGCTGCATTCTTCGGATATCAATGCGTATATTCTCGGACTGGAGTACCTGACAAACTATCTCCATGACGGCGGTCATACCGTGTTCCATATCGCTGAAAACGGTCTGGCTGAGGAACAGCGCATCGCCCTTTCCCAGTGGTATGAATCCAACCTCAGTCCGGACTTTCGGATGGAAGGTGCAAACAATTATTTTGAAGATATGACAGCGAAGCAGACGATCCTGAATGATGTCGGCACTGCACTCGGTGAGGCTTTGGCTTCCGCTGACTACGTAATGCCTTATTATACGTTAGGTTATGCGGAGGCAGATTCGCAGCCGGATGTATTCTATTTTGAATCCGGCGATACGGCATTCTTCAGCTTCCCTGCGTTTAACTGCAACCTGTTTACATGGGATGTCTATTATAATACTGAGAATTATTTCGGTCCGATCGAAACTTTCGGTGATTTTGCAGGCGCAGATGTGAGCCTCATGGTTGAAAAGCCGAATGATCTGATCACCGCGTTCAATGAATCCCTTGAAAGAGCAAATGAAAATCCGGCAATCAAGAATTTTGTTCTGGATCTCAGCGGCAATACGGGCGGAATCATCGGCATCGGTCAGTATATGATCGGCATGATCGGCGGCGATGCCCGGGTAAATGTATACAATGTGCTGGATGGTACGCACGCCTCTGCCGATACATTGGTGGATAAGAACCTCGACAAAGTGTTTGACGAAAAGGATGAGGCAGTCAAATTCGATCTGAATTTCGGTGTCATGTGTTCATATTCTTCATTCTCATGTGCAAACCTTGTTCCGTCTATGGCAAAGGACAGCGGCATTATGATCCTCGGCGAACAAAGCGGCGGCGGTGCCTGCTCTATTGAGAAATATCTGACCGCAGACGGATTTATGTACGCGATCTCTTCCGTCAAAAGATTTGAAAATAACAATCAGGAAAACGTGGACAGCGGTATTGTACCGGATTATGTGCTTTTCAACGAGAACTGCGCGGAGGGCGAAAATCCCTATGCGATGTTCTATGATGCAGAAACGATCAGCGCTGCATTCGCGGATTTCTACGGTTCATCTGAGATCACTGAACCGACTGAGCCGACCGAACCGACTGAGCCGACCGAGCCGACCGAACCGACTGAACCGACTGAACCGACTGAGCCGACCGAGCCGACTGAACCGACTGAACCGACCGAACCGACTGAGCCGACCGAACCGACCGAACCTGTTGAGGAAAGCAAAGTCACTGACCATGCAGAGATCACGAAGATCGTCAATGACGGCATCACCGAAAAAGAACTGTCCGATGTGACCATTGAGGAAACAGACGGCAAGCTCGTCATCTCCTATGATGAAACACATCCGGAGCAGGAAGCAAAGATCAAGCAGTATCTCACTGACAACAATATTGATGCATCCGAAGTTGAGATCAAGGCTGTTGAACTGCCGCAGACCGGTATGCCTGCCGCAAGAGCGATCGAAGGTCTTGCTGTTCTGCTGACGATCGGCGGTGCTGCAATGATCATCCGTTCCAAGAAAGAATCCGATGAAGAAGAATAAGATCATGTTTGGTGCAGGTCTTGCCGCTATGACGGCAGGACTTGCACTTCTTGCATATTTCGGGTATCAGAAGATCAGCCGCGAACTGCGCATGAAGCATCTTCTGGAAGAAAATGTCGTACTGGAGATACCCGATCTGCAAATCAGAGTACCGGTGCAGGAAGGTACGGAAAAGGAGATCCTCTCCGTATCGGCAGGACATTTTCCCGATACAGGTCAGGTCGGAAGCGGAAATTACTGCATCGCAGGACATAACAGCACGATTTATGCAGAGATATTCAATGATCTTGACCAAATCAGCATCGGGGATAAAATGTATCTGGTTGATGACGATGCAGACCGGACGAAATATGCGTATACGGTGACGGAATATCATATTGTGAATCCGGATCAGGTTGAAGTGCTGAATGATTTTGGTGATAACCGTCTGACGGTGATATCCTGCACAGATGACGGTCAGGCGCGGCAGGTGGTTGTTGGGATTCTGGATGAGCAGGAATAGTTTTTTGATGTTTTTTTCTGCTGTTCTATATCTTTTATTCTGACGTTTGATTTACTTGGGCGCGATTGTAGAATGAGATTTACTGTTCTTTATCGTTAGTCCTAATGTAAGATTTTGTTGGGCGCGGGGCGCGATTGCGAGGGCACAACCCAAAGAGGACAGGTGGAAACTCGCTTGCGCTCGCATTCCCCCTATCCCCTTTAGGTTTTTCCCTCGCGCTCCCTTTTCCTGATTCCTAACCCCCTTGCTCCGCAGAATTTAATGAAAATGCGCATACAGAGGTGCGCATCAATGAAGTTGTTCCCCTGCCTATGTGAAACGCTCAGAATAAATCCTCATGCACGCTCATAGAACCGGGAAGCGATATCGGCTGTCGGCACTGCCGACCTCGCGCGCCCTTTTCCTGATTCCTAACCCCCTTGCTCCGCAGAACTTTCGTATTACTGTATTATATTATTTCAGAATCC
>JAZQOZ010000038.1:0-5720 GCA_045628085.1 Oscillospiraceae bacterium
TTCACTTTCTCTTGACGGTTCGATCGGCGTGAACTTCTATATGCAGCTTTCTGAGAAAGTTGTCGCAGATGAAAATGCATATCTGCTTGTGACTTATCCGAACGGCAGCGACGATAAGATGGCTGTCAGCGACGCACAGCAGGTCAACATGGACGGCAAAAAATATTACGTTTTCAAGTGCAATGTGGCTGCAACCGAAATGACAGACACGATCACAGCACAGATCATGACAAGCAGCGGCGACGGTACAAAGTACAGTTATTCTGTCAAGGAATATGCAGATTATCTTCTTGCACATACTGCTGAGAATGCTGAATATGCAAAGGCTGAGCCGCTTGTCAGAGCAATGCTCAACTACGGTGCATACGCGCAGACATTCAAGGGACATAACGCAGAAAACCTCCCGTGCGAACCTTCTGATGTATCAAATTATGTGATCAGCGAACACGGATTTTCCGCTGCCCCGGGCAATGCGATTAAATTTGCAGGTGCAAACCTTTCAATGCTCAGCAATACAACGCTCAGACTGTTCTTTGAGGCAGATGATATCAATGGTGTTACAATTATGAATGGTGCTGAGGAGCTTGAGATCGGTGTGAACAACGGACTTTACTTCGTTGAGATCGAAAACATCTCACCTGATAAACTCAGCAATGATTTCACAGTTTTTATCAGCGATGATGGTATGGTTATATATTCGCCAATGACGTATTGCTGTCAGGTATCTCAGACAAGCAATGATGCGGCACTTGTCAATCTTGTGAAGGCAATCGCACAGTATAATGATGCAGCAGAGGCATATTTCAAGGAGGCAAAAGTATGAAAGAAAAATACGAAGCAGCTGAATTGAGTATCGTCAGCTTTGAATGTGATGATATTATCACAGCAAGCGTTGACATCGGTCAGTTTGACACACCGTATCAGCCGGTATAAAACACATTATATAGAAACAACAGCCATGCAGAAATGTATGGCTGTTGTCGTATTATTTCTATACTGCGATCGTTCCGCTCTCTGCTTCAAGTGCTTTTAGCCATATAATAAAATGAATCACCCATGAAACGGAACATTACTGTTCGGATTTCATGGGCGATTTATTTTTTTATGATATTTCAGAACCCGTATCGTCTGCATAGAATGAAATCTGCAGACCATCTTCCAGAACGAACAAATAGATCATTGTATTTTTGCCGACTGCATCCTTCCATACACAATAGTCATACTGGATTTCATCCGGATTACCATAGATTTGAGTCAGTTCCGTCTGCCATTTGCTGACATCAGAAAGATTCTCGTCAAAGTAATTGATGCCCACCAATCCCAGACTTGTGAAACACAGTACGCTGTTGCAGTTTATGCCGAGATACGGCACATTCTCATACTCTACGACAAGCTCCCACGGCAGGCCGGGATCTTCATAGAGTTCCTCGTAAAGCTGACTATACCTGCTCATCTTCTTACGTTCTTCATCCGGTGAACCGTAAAAATTCAGGCCGTTTAGCAGAAATGCCTTTGTATTATCCTTTTTCGGCTTTGTTTCTTCCGTTACTGCTTTGGTAGTCACAGTCGTTGTTCTGGTTGTACCGGTATTCACACTTTTTGCCGTTGTCACAGTTTTACCGTTTTCATCTGTCCGGACAGCATCCGTTATCACAGATATGACTGTTGTCATTGTTTCGCCTGCAATATCCGTATCATAATCACCGCGCACATCTGTTACTGCAAGAAACAGGTTGCCTTCATCATCGCTGCCAAGCACCAGTTCTTCGTTCACGGAAATTCCGTTGTTTCCTTCGCGCAAATTTGTATGCGCCGCACGGTCATCAGATCCGGTGACTGCTGAACTTTCTGTCGTTTTCTGCACTGCATTATCATCCGCCGGTACGATCGGTGCCCAAAGCTCTGGTTCAGGAACAGGTCTTTGGTTTTCATAGCCCTGATCCGGAGAGTCTGCCGTTGCATAAAACGATATCTGTACGCCGTCCGCCGAATTGAACAGATAGATAGAGGTATCCTTGCCAAGCGGATTATCGTACCATGATGCCATACCGCTGCCCTGCTCAGTGGGGAGTCCGTAGTTGACTTCCAGAGTCTCGTACCACTCATGATATCTTTGGTTTCTCTTGACATCATGATAATTCAAACCGATCAGACCGGAATCCGTAAAGCAGAGTGTCAAGTCACAGCTCATGTCATACAGCATAACATCGGAATAATCCATCATTCGCTGATGCTGTGCAGGATTCGTATCATTTTCTCGTTCATTTACTAATGTATATTCAGAAAAGTCCTTTTTCACATCGTCATAGCTTGTAAACCAGACCAGACCGAGCAGCGGCTTTTCGGTTTCACCGGATGTTTTGCCGCAGCCTGTCAGGATGATGCACAGAACTGACAATATGAGCCATATTGTTTTCCGGCGCATTTCAATTCTCCGTTCTTACTGCCCTGACCGTCACACGGCTCTGACCGCTGAGCGTACAGGTGAACAGTGTCAAATCCCAATCATCTGCATTACCGAATCGGATCTCGTCAACGGCCGTTCCGGGCAATTCCTCAATATTCATAACAGTATATCGGGTTTCCTTTCCGCTGATCTCTGTGAATATAATTTCAGAATCCGTATGCAGAGTTTTGATCCTTCCAAAATGTGTACTGTAATTATGAGCGCAAATAATCATATCATCGGTGACAATATTCCCCTGATACAAGCATGGTGCAATTTTCAGATTCGGATAGCTCCAGTTTCCCAGAACAGGCAATTCAACGTCCAGCTCTGGAATAGAAATAAATCCGATATATGCATTGCCATCCACCACGGCTGTTTCCATCTCCGGTACGACTGTTTCCGTTGTGCTTTCGCTTGTTTCATATAGATCGTATTGTTCACCCGTGGCCATTGTGGTGAGAAGCGTCGTATATTCCGGAATTTCTGACTTCAGTTCCTGCAGGACGCCAGCCGTTTTTTCGCCGCTTTTCTGATCCTCAAGCACATTATACAGAACAAGAAACAGTGCCGACAAGAGCAGCACTGTTCCCAGTGTAATACAGCAGATTTTCGCTGCTTTTATTTTATTCATTCTTTATTGATCCTTATCTATATGCGCAGCATCGTCTTCCTTTTTCAGATAAAATCCCAATGCCAGCAACAGGAAACCGGTACCGCCAAGCGGAAAAACAGGCCACCAAAGCTGTCCGGTCTGCGGGGCTTTTTCCTCGGCTTTTTCCGTTGATACGACGGTTACCACCGTTGTCCATGCAGTGGTTCCGCTTGCTGAAACAGCAGTTGTTCCTGTCGGCGGAACGGAAGCAGTTGTGGTGGCTGTATCTGCCGGCGGAACTGAAACAGTGGTGGTTGTACCTTCCGGCGGTGCGGTCGTTGTCTGATCCGGCGGCAGCGCAGTCTGCGCACTTTCATGTTCCTCGTAAGTATTCACAACCAGGAATTGCGTGAAATGCTCTTTATAGGCGACCGTATAGGAATCGGGGATCACTTTTTCCTTAACAAGCCACTCGTGTCCATCAGCTTCATCCCACTCAAAAGTCCAGTTGTTCGTGTCATTCAGCACGATCTCATCATAATACTGATGATCGCGATAGCGTTCAATGATGATCGACGTACTTCTTTTCTCAAGCTGATTCTCGTCGTTTTCCCATATCTTGCGGACAGAATATCGCATTATGCTTTCGCTCAGTGCCCTGGAAATGAGTTTCGGAAACAGACTCAGTTCAGCCGTTTTCCCATCGGACATCTCAAAAAACACCGATGAAGCGATATAAGTCGTATCGTCTTGGAGAAGATTATCGCCCCATACGAGATAAAGTCCGTCAGAAAGTCCGTCGAATGTTACGCATCCGCGTTCATCTGTCACGCCGTCTTTGATGGGCGGGATCATATCAGTGATCGTATAGATTTTCAGAGTTTGTGCTGCATCAGCAAGTGTTTCTGTATTCCATTCCGTCATCGGCGCGGATTCATCGCCCAGTGTCGGACGATAGTCTGCGAAATTGCCTTCAAAAATGTAGTCATCTGCGGAACGGTGGCCAACACGGTAGATTTGCCAGTGCATTCCGGTGAAAATCTGATTATCCTGCACACACCACACAGACAGTGAACCTGTCGGTTCCTCAGCCGAGACAATATTCACATAATCCGTCAGTGATATTGACAGAAACAGCGCAGCAGCAAAAGCACAAAACACCGCGCTGATCCGGTTTGCAAATGATTTCATCATGTGACTGCCTCCTTTCATAGTGTAGCAGATTATTTGCAATTTGTCAATCCTGTTTCGGAAGATCTCTGATTGTATATTTATCTATTTTTATGTTTTTGTGCCGATTTCCGGTAATTCTCCAATAAACGAGTATACATATCATCAGCAATACGAACACAAACACCATTACTGTCAGCTGATCAATCTGCAAAGCATCTGCACCGACCTTGATTTTCTTGTCATACACTGTCTTGATCCGATGTCCCATGACTAACAGTCTGTGCGAATTGACGCCGTATGGTGTACAGGTCATCAGTGTGACCATATCCTTGCCCGGAACAATTTCCAGTGCGCTCGTATCATTCGGAAGAATGACCAGAATTTTCTCGACCTCATAGGTCAGAACTTCATTCAGCACATTGATCGTGAATGTATCTCCTTCCACGATCTGATCCAGATTGGAAAAAAGGCGTGCAGAAGGCAATCCGCGGTGTCCGGAAATGACTGCGTGCGTATTCTCGCCGCCAACAGGAAGTGATGAACCCTCAATATGTCCGCTTGCAATTTGCAGGCTGCTTTCGTCCGTGCCGTGGTAGATCGGCAGTTCCACTTTGATCTTCGGAATACTCACATACCCTATGATACCGGTTCCGGAAATGTTGAGCAGGTCGTTGTATCCGGAGAGTGCATCATAATTTGAAAACGGCGCATGAAGATGATAGAGCTGTTCGTTATAGGCTTTTGCGGCATCCAGAGCCTCATCATATTCGCCCGTATCAATGTTTGCAACTTCTTCCTGATAGCGCGATATCGTATGCGATGCCATGTTAGAATTCCACCAGTTTGAAAAGGTCGGATAAAGCATCACGGAGAGACACACAATAAAAAGCACGCTGAAAACCGCAGTAGTAATGATATCCTTTTTGTTATATTTCGGTTTCATGGTAAAATCGTGCTCCTTGTGCGTTTCTCCCTGACCGCCTCCCTCCGCGTAACGAAGGGAGGCGCAGGATCAGTTATATATCATGATAACGATTTTCGCTGAGCTTACTCAGCCGTTTCTTTCTTTGCTCTCTTCTTGGAAACGAGGTATACGCCTACCAGTGCTGCAGATACGCCGCCGCCAAGACGGAAGAACAGGGTGCCCATGCCACCGGTAGAAGGAAGCGAATTGTTCTTCGTATCAACGATCTTATTATCGAGAATCTTTTTGTTCGTCCCCAGCGTGAGATCTGCACCGCTGGTAGCATTTTCTACGTGTTCCGCATCGATTACAATGGTCGTGTCAGCTGCTTTGGTATATCCGTCAGGCACAGTTGTTTCTGCCAGACAGTATGTACCTGCATCCAGACCCTTGATGTTGAACACACCGTCTTCGTTCGATGTCATTTCTGTAATAACGCCTGTAGTTGCACTCTGATCCGCAACAGTATATGTACCATCTTCATTATCGATCAGCTTGATTGCAGTTGTCTTGTTCGAATCGGTGTAAAGCGTAAAGCCTGC
>JAZQOZ010000039.1:0-2092 GCA_045628085.1 Oscillospiraceae bacterium
GCTGTGACCGGCATTCCGTCCTCAAAAGCGGGGGCGACGACCGGCTCCAGTTCTTTTGCCGATGCAATGATCTCCGGATCAAGCTGTGTGACCGGCTTTGCATCGTCATCAAAGGCAAGTTCTTTTGTTTCAGCGAAGTAATACAGGCTGCCGTTTTCGTCATAAGAGAGCGCTTTGACGGTGACACCGGTCGCTTCATCGACATAGAGATCAAAGCTTCTGATCGGTGAATATGCAAGATACACGCTGCCGCTGAGATGCACGCATATTCTGCCGTTTACTTCTTCTGTTCCGACGATATCCCATTTGTCAAAATCCTGTAGATAATCAACTGTCATTCTGTAGTTTTCGATGCTGTCGAGTGCCAAGCCGTCCAGAATCTGCGTGCGGCTGTTCCAGTAATCATAGCTGCTGCCTTCCGGATCGGTCGGATGCAGGTCTTCAAATGCAACGGTCGGGCTGTCAATGCGGTGTGCGGCACCGGGGAATTTATCGAATGGTGCGGATAATCCGGCTGTACCTGACATATAGACATTCTCGCCGTCTGACGCTTCTATGCAGGTGAACGAGGAGTTTGTTCTGTCAAATTCAAAATTCTGTCCGGAATAGTTTTCTTCGTACTGATATCCGCAGCCTGTATTCAGATCGACCTGAAACTCATAATGTTTTATGTCATTTGCGATGCCGACTTCTGTCACGCCGGAGCAGCGGTCAAAATAGTCCGGTGTATTGTTCATCTTAAAGAAAATGTCCTGCTTGTTTGTCATGTCGCATTCTTTCGCGCCGGCACGGGTATTCTTCCAGATATCGGCTGCATTGATCGAATCGACTGCGCACCATGTCAGATGATTCTCTGTTGATTCCGGATGTGCCGCTTCTGCGATCGCACGGGCTGCATCTTCTGAGAGTTTCCAGCGTGATTCTGCACCGTCTTTCTCCAGAATGACCGTCTGATCTCCATACAGACACAGCCGGTAGGAGTCGCCGCCGTTGTAAACGAAAACGAAATATGCCTCGCCATCCGGCAGCGGTTCATCCATATCGACCGGGATCCAGTCAGAACCCAGTACCGCATCGGAGAGTGCCTGCTGCTGTTCAGCGGAAATGTCAAGGATATAGGGTGCATAGGCAGGTGCCATCAGGCGGATCGTATCCGCAGAAAAATCACTGATCGGCTTTTCTGCCGCCGGAATGATCTCCGCAATCTGCTCCGTGACCTGCTGTTCGATCCCGCTTTCCGGAGCATCTGCCGTCTGTGTGAGCTGAGCATTATTTTTCAGCGGCGGAATCAGAATTGCCGCAGCGAATACTGCGCAGCCTGCCGCAGCAGCACCGATGATGATCGGAACGGTTTTGCTTTGATGTCTGGTCTGAACGGCAGAAGCTGCTCTGTCATCTGCTTTCTGCTGAAATTCCGGATCAATATCCCGCATCATGTTGATAATCTCATTCTTTTTCATAGTAATCCCTCCTCTGAAAGGAACTGTTTGAGCTTGCGGCGTGTCTGCATCAGCGATTTGCGGACGTGTATACCGGTGAGCCCGAATTTTTCTGCGATCTCGCGCGGTGCAGAGCCGTTGTGATAATGCTCGACGAAAATGGTCTGTGCATCATCGTTCAGCGAACGGAGAAAACGCTCGACAGCCGCCGTCAATATCTTATGTGATACGGCATCTTCGACGTTATCCCGTGCAGGGACAGCCGCGCCGATCTCATCAAGCGATGCAGTTTCGATGCCGCCGCCGCGTTTTTTCGTGTTCTGCCGTTCTGCCATATTGATCGCCGTGCGCTGTGTCATGGTGACGATAAATGCTTCCAGATTGTTGGGCTGGGCAGGGGGGATGCTCTGCCAGAGCTTCATCATGACATCGTTGGTACATTCTTCCGCATCCTCAGCAGAATGCAAATGTCTGCGGGCGATATGCATGATCGTTTTTCGGTATTTATCGGACAATTCGCTGACGGCACGTTCATCCCGCGCCTGAAACAGAGAAATGATTTGCTGATCGGTCATTTTGTCACCGCCTTTCGGGAGCCGCCGGATCCTGAACGCCTCCTATCTATGCAGTCAGGAAACCGGACATTTTGTTCC
>JAZQOZ010000040.1:0-25657 GCA_045628085.1 Oscillospiraceae bacterium
GTGGAATAAGTCGAGTATGTAATGCTCGATTTCGTAAATGCGGATGCACCCTTGTCCTTGACGTACCATGTATAGGTCAGACCGTCACCCTTTGCGGTGACCTTTACGGATGCATTGTTGCCTGCTTTGGCAACGACAGTATTGACAGGCTGTGCTGTGATGGAGACCGGAACCGCGATCGACATTGTAACAGTCTTGCTTGTAACTTTATTGCCGTATTTGTCTGTGATGACACAGTAGAGCTGTCTGCCGTTCTTAGCCTCGGTCAGCGCAGTGGAATAAGTCGAGTATGTAATGCTCGATTTCGTAAATGCGGATGCGCCCTTGTCCTTGACGTACCATGTATAGGTCAGACCGTCACCCTTTGCGGTGACCTTTACGGATGCATTGTTGCCTGCTTTGGCAACGACGGTATTGACAGGCTGTGCTGTGATGGAAACCGGAACAGCGATCGACATTGTAACAGTCTTGCTTGTGACTTTATTGCCGTATTTGTCTGTGATGACACAGTAGAGCTGTCTGCCGTTCTTAGCCTCGGTCAGCGCAGTGGAATAAGTCGAGTATGTAATGCTCGATTTCGTAAATGCGGATGCACCCTTGTCCTTGACGTACCATGTATAGGTCAGACCGTCACCCTTTGCGGTGACCTTTACGGATGCATTGTCGCCGGCTTTGGCAACGACAGTATTGACAGGCTGTGTGATGATAGCTGCATCAAGTGATACAAATTCCAGCCCATGCGATTTTGCATATTTCTCGGCAGTTGAGCCGGAATGACCGCGAATAATTGTATCACTCTCTAATGAAAGTTCATTCAGAAGCAGATTCGGATTGTATATGCAAACCTCTTTTAAGTTTTCGCAGAATAAAAACACACTGTTACCAATGCTGGTCACACTTTCAGGGATTGAGATGCTTTTCAGAGCAGTACAATCAGAAAAAGCATAATCATCAATACTTGTCACACTATTCGGAAGCGTGATGCTTTGAAGATCATAGCAATTAGAAAATGCTCTCACGCCGATGTTTGTCACATTGCCTGACATGGAAATATGATTCAGCGCGAAACAGTTCCAAAATGCAAATCTGCCGATACTTGTCACGCTGTCCGGAAGATTGATGCTTTTGAGAGAAGAACAGAAATGAAATGCATATTCACCGATTGATGTTACATTGTCGGAGAGCAAAACGGTCTGGAGATTCTCGCAGCTGTCAAATGCATGTGAACCGATGGTTGTCACGCTGTTCGGAATTGTGATGCTTTTCAGAGCCTGACAGCCATAAAAGGCGTAAGCGTTTATTGTATTCAGACCACTGGACAACCGGATATTTTGAAGCGCTTTGCAGAAATAAAAAGCATTCTGACCGACAACGGTTACGCTGTTCGGGAGTGTAATGTCAGTAAGTGAACTGCATCCATAAAAAGCATCTTTGTCAATACGTTTCATGCCTTCTGGAATCGTTACGCTTTTCAGAACGGTGAAATCAAGGAATGCACATTCGCCGATACTTGTCACACCTTTTTGAATAATGATATCGGTCACATTTCTGCTGTATTCACTCCACGGAAAAGCAATGCCGGAACACATATCACCTGTGCCCTGAATGGTTAGTGTACCGTCTGCATCCAGCTTCCATGTGACATTATCGCCCAATGCGCCGCATTCGCCGGATGCGACAATATTGAGGTCAATAAAGCGCAAGTCATGCGACTTTGCATATTCCTCGGCAGTTGAGCCTGCAAAACCGTAAATGGTAGTTGAACGGTTGAATATTTCATAATACGAGATGATTTCTCCATCCATTTCATCGTAAGTGACTTCTTCAAAGTCATTCAAGACGATTTCAGGATTATAAATATATACATCTGCTAAGCTTTTACAATAACCAAATGCACAGCCGATACTGGTCAGGCTGTGCGGAAGTGTAATGCTTTTCAGCGATGTACATCCCGAAAATGCCCAATCCTCAATACTTGTTAGGGTTGACGGAAGTGTAATACTTTCAAGTGCTGTACACTCGGAAAATGCACCCATCCCGATATTTGTCAAACCGTCCTCGATAACGATGCTTTTCAGAGCTGTGAGGTACTCAAAAGCAAAACAACCGATATTTGTCACACCGCTTTTGATTGTGACGGCAGTTACATTCTGACTGTAAAAATCCCATGGTGCGTAGGACACATAGTCCGCCATTTCTCCGTAGCCCTGAATGGTTAGTGTACCGTCTGCATCCAGCTCCCATGTGACATTATCGCCCAATGCGCCGCATTCGCCTGATGCGACAATTTCGCCTGATGCGACAATATTGAGTTCAATAAAGCGCAAGTCATGCGACTTTGCATATTCCTCGGCAGTTGAGCCTGCAAAACCGTAAATGGTAGTTGAACGGTTGAATATTTCAGAATACGAGATGAATTCTCCTTCCATTTCACCATGATGGACTTCTTTAAAGTCATTCAAGACGATTTCAGGATTATAAATATATACATCTGCTAAGCTTTCACAATAATCAAATGCATAGTATCCGATACTGGTCAGGCTGTGCGGAAGTGTAATGCTTTTCAGCGATGTACAGCTCGAAAATGCATGAGCCCCAATACTTGTTACGGTTGACGGAAGTGGAATACTTTCAAGTGCTGTACACTCGCAAAATGCATAATCCCCGATATTTGTCAAACCGTCCTCGATAACGATGCTTTTCAGAGCTGTGAGGTAATCAAAAGCAAAACAACCGATATTTGTCACACCGCTTTTGATTGTGACGGCAGTTACATTCTGACTGTAAATATCCCATGGTGCGTCGGACTCATAGTCCTCCATTTCTCCGTAGCCCTGAATGGTTAGTGTACCGTCTGCATCCAGCTCCCATGTGACATCATCGCCCGATGCGCCGCATTCGCCGGATGCGATGGTCTCAGCGGCGGATGCACTGAGCATTGGCGGTACGATCGGGAGCTTCTCTGTAAGAGGGGATGCAGGGCGGAGTGCGGCTGCTGTCAGTACAGCCATGAATGCCGCAATACAAATTGCTTTTTTGTTCATGCTAAAACGTCCTTTCTGTCATTGATGTTTGGAAGTGTCCTTCCATATTTACTATATCATATATTTCACAGATTGTCAATAGTATTAAAAAACAAGTTTTACGACAGATACAATGAGACTATTTTGAAACCATTGATGTAACAGTTGAATTGATGTGACGGAGCGTACATTCAGGATGATATGTTCAGACAATTCCGGAATATGGCAGCATTTGACTTGACTTTCCCGATTTCTGCGGATATAATGAATGTGAATTCTAAAACGAAGGACGGTGTCTGGATATGAAACGGATCGGGGCTGCTGCTGCATTCTTGCTGATGCTCCCAATGTCGGTACAGGCAGCTGCGGAAACAGAAACAGTTTTGGGCGATATCAATCAGGACGGTTTTACGAATCGTGCCGATGTACTGCTTCTGCGTGACGGGCTGTTCGGCAAACAGACGGATAATAACCTGATAAACGGCGATCTGAATGATGACGGTGTGCTGAATGCGCTCGATCTGACACTGCTCAAGCGCCTTGTTTTGTCTGAACAGTCAGAGCATGACTGGATCCTTGAGCCGAAAGGTGTCATTCACAGCGGCGAGGCGACCTTTTACGGCGGCGGTTATGAGGGCGGCTGTGCAATGCTTGATCCTATTTCAAGGGATGATTACTGGATCACTGCGATGAATCTGGCAGACTATAATTGTGCGGAGCTTGCGGGCGCATATCTGGAAGTGACCGGCGAATCGGGAACGATCCATGTTCTTGTAACTGATCTGCTGCCGGAAGGCAAAAAAGGCGATCTTGATCTGTATACGGATGCATTTCCGCTGATCGCACCGGCGGAAAAGGGCAGAGTTCCGGTGACATGGAAGATCATCCCGCTGGATTCGGCTGCGGATGCACCCGTCAGTTATAAATATAAAGTCGGCAGTACCGCTTTCTGGTGTGCGGTTCAGGTACGGAATCACCGTTATCCGATCGAGAAGCTGGAGTATCTGAACAGTGAGGGTGAATTTGTCGAACTGCCGCGCCGGAATTATAATTATTTTGAAGCACAGTCCGGTCTGGGAGAGGGGCCTTTCACATTCCGCATCACCGATATATACGGTCAGGTGATTATTGATAAAGATATCCCGTTCACGCCGGATGAGATACAACAGGGGCATGAACAGTTTCCGGAATAAACAAAAAGCCGCAAACCTGATTTCACGGGCTTGCGGCTTTTTTATTGATTCAGTTTTCAGCGGTCACGGGACTGATTCCGCAGATGACCGGCTCTTGCGGCTGCACGCTGCTTGCGTTCCTCATGATAACGGAATGCAAAGAAGACACAGCCGCCGATATACAGCAGAGAAAGCACAATGCCGAGGATCCATGTGCGGCGCAGATACTTGGATTTGAAGAAGCCCGGAATTTCGCTGAGATTGTATTTCCAGAATGAACGTGCAACATCCGATGATGCTACAACGTCGATCTCCGCCAGTGTTTCGCCGGAGAGTTTCAGCGTTACCGTTCCGACCTTATCGCCGGCATGAACCGGTGCATTGACTGTATCCGGCCAGTTGTAGATCTTCTGTACGCTCTTGATGTCGGTGGTATCACACCAGATACAGGAATATCCCTCGGTCGGCTTGACGAGGACGTAATCTTCCGCCTCGGCGTTATTGACCTTGACTTCTCCGAGCTGGGTGCTGGCGGGAAGGATCTCCGTATAGGTCAGGTGGACAAATGCCCATTCCAGAATGTTTTTGGCATCTTCGAGATGATAGAAGTGGTTATTGCCGTCCAGATCCTGCATACTGGAATCCAGACAGACCAGCAGGTAGTTATTGCCGTCACGCGAACCTTTGCAGGCGATAGAGCGGCCGCCTTCCTGCGTATTGGCAGTCTTGACACCGTGGACACCGGCACAGTAGAAATCGCTGGATTCATTGACCATCAGATTGGAATGTGTCCATGCCCAGAGATCGCCTTTCTCATAGGTGCTTGCGGCAGAAGGCGTGTAGGTGTTGGCACAGGCGATCGCCTCAAACCGCGGCTGTTCCATCGCATAGGACAAAAGCGTCATCATATCGCGTGCAGTTGTGAGCTGACGGGCACTGTAAAGACCGGTACCGTTCAGAAAACGGGTATTGGTCATGCCGAGCTTTTCTGCTTTCGCATTCATTTTTTCTGCGAATGCGTCCTGACTGCCGTCGCCGAATTTGTCGCAGAGCATATATGCGGCTTCAATGGAAGAAGTCAGCATCATGGCGTGCAGCAGATCCTCAACGGTCAGTGTTTCGCCGGCTTCGATATTGGCTTTCCGGAGATCTTCCGGATATTCGTCCTGATTGAATATCTCGTACATATCTTCTTTTGCGGTGATCTTCGTGCCGGAGATATCTTCGCATTCTTCCAGTACGATCACGGCGGTCATGATCTGCACGAGTGAGCCGGGCATTTTCTTCATATCGGCATTTTTCTCGTAAACGATCTCTTTGATATCGGTATTCATCAGAATGGCAGCGTCACTTTGCACAGTCGCGTTCGGTGTAAAGAGCAGCGCTTCCGCCTTGATCGCCGGAATTTGTCCGACCACGATCACAGCCGTCAGAATTGCTGCCGTGACGGACGTAAGCAATCGTTTCAGCATGAAATCATCTCCTGTATACGTTTGACAATATGGTTTGTGCCGGAAAAGACACGATTACATTTATTATACCAGAAAAACTGAAAAAATGGAATACCCTTTTTGAAATTTTTACGGAAAAATTCAGAATCCTGCTGATTTTTGCCGAAATCCGGAAGAAAGACGCTGCCGAATACGGACTTTTATGCTGAAATCCGGACAAATTGAGCAGTAAATGAAAAAACGCTTGACTTTAACGCTTTTTTGTGCTAAAATGAAAGTGCTGCGGATTCCGGCATCCGGAATCCGTGAAAACAGATAAGAAAGGACAAATTACTATGCCGATTACTGATATCTTAGAGCGAAATGCTGCGCTCTATGGCAATGATACCGCATTGGTCGAACTGAATCCGTCCGTGATCGAGCCGCGCAGAGTGACTTGGAAGGAATATGAACTGATCGAACCGCGCCGCCCGAATATCTACCGCCGCGAGATCACATGGAAGGTCTTTAATGAAAAGGCAAACCGCTTTGCACATTTCCTGATCTCACGCGGTGTGAAAAAAGGCGACAAGGTCGGTATTCTGCTGATGAACTGCATCGAATGGCTGCCGATCTATTTCGGTATCCTGAAGGTCGGTGCGCTGGCTGTTCCGCTGAATTTCCGCTATGCTGCGGATGAGATCGAGTATTGTGTCGGGCTTGCGGATATTTCCGTTCTGGTATTCGGACCGGAATTTATCGGCAGAGTCGAGGAAGTCGTGGATACGCTCGGCAATGACCGTATGCTGCTGTATGTCGGTCAGGGCTGTCCGGGATTTGCGGAAAGCTACGATCAGCTCACCGCAAACTGCCCCAGCACAACGCCTGCCGTTGAACTGACTGATGCAGACGATGCTGCGATCTATTTTTCATCCGGTACAACGGGATTCCCGAAGGCAATCCTGCATAATCATGAAAGCCTGATGCACGCCTGCAAGGTCGAGCAGGCACATCACGGTCAGACAAAGGATGATGTATTCCTCTGCATTCCGCCGCTGTATCATACCGGTGCAAAGATGCACTGGTTCGGCAGTTTCCTTGTCGGCGGCAAAGCAGTTCTGCTGAGCGGCGTATCGCCGAGTGTGATCCTCGATGCAGTCTCCTCGGAAAAATGTACGATCGTCTGGCTGCTCGTGCCGTGGGCACAGGACATTCTCGATGCGATCGAAAGCGGCAAGGTTTCTCTGAGTGATTATGAGCTTTCTCAGTGGCGGCTGATGCATATCGGTGCGCAGCCTGTTCCGCCGAGCCTGATCACACGCTGGAAAAAATACTTCCCGCATCATCAGTATGATACAAACTACGGTCTGAGCGAATCCATCGGACCGGGTGCGCTGCATCTCGGCGTAGAGAATATTCACAAGGTCGGCGCGATCGGCAAGGCCGGCTTCGGCTGGGAAAGCAAGATCATCAACGAAAACGGCGAAACGGTTGCACGCGGCGAAGTCGGTGAACTGTGCGTAAAAGGTCCGGGCGTTATGACCTGCTATTATCACGATGAAAAGGCAACACAGCAGGTGCTGATGCCGGATGGCTGGCTCCGTACCGGCGATATGGCACAGGAAGATCCGGACGGCTTTGTATTCCTCGTTGACCGTAAGAAGGATGTTATCATTACGGGCGGCGAAAACCTCTATCCGGTTCAGATCGAGGACTTTATCCGCACGAATCCGAAGGTCAAGGACGTTGCCGTGATCGGTCTGCCGGATAAGCGGCTTGGTGAGATCGCTGCCGCGATCATTGCGATCAAGGAGGACGAAACCTGTTCCGAGGAGGAAATGAACAAATTCTGTGAGTCGCTGCCGCGCTATAAGCGTCCGCGCAAGGTGATTTTTGCAGATGTTCCGCGTAATCCTACCGGAAAAATCGAAAAGCCGAAGCTCCGTAAAATGTACGGTGCAGATAAACTTGTTGCGGAGCAGAATCAGGGCTGAGATACTGTTACAGAATATGCTGATATCCCGTATTGTATCTGCAATACGGGATATCTTTTGCTTGACAAACGTACAACTTTGTGATATAATACTATTAAAGAGCTGCGATTATTGAAAAATACTATTTGATTTGAATACCTCGCGGCAGATCGGGAGGCTTTTCATGAGTAGCAAACGATTTTGTTCTTTGCTGACCGCTGCGGTTTGTACGGGAACTGCGGTCTGGTCACTGCTCGGTGCTGTGCAGAATCCGGTATATCCGCTGATTACATCTGCGGCACAGTTTGTCGCTGATGCGGCGGCAAAACAGCCCTGCATTTATCTCAGTTCGGTGACGGCAGAGCCCGGAGACACCGTTTATATCAATGTATTGCTGAAAAATAATACGGGCTTTGCACACTGCGGTTTTACGATCGACTACGGCAGCAGCGGATTGCAGCCGGTTCTCAAAACGGATACAGTGCCGGATTATCAGGCAGGAAAAATTGCCGGCGGACTGCATCTGGAAACCGTGCATAATCCGGAAACGCATATGATTGCCGTCGGAACGATCGGCGAGAAAAATGTGACGGACAGCGGCATTTTTCTGACACTGCAATTTCAGATACCGGAAGATGCCGGCCGCGGAACAAGTTATCCGCTGAAGCTGATCCCGGATAAGTTCTATGACAGCGATATGCACAGCATTGATATGACCGCGCAAAACGGCGAGATCACAGTTGCACCGGAAACAACGACCACCACAACAACCACAACAACCACAACAACCACAACGACAACGACCACCACGACAACAACTACTACAACAACAACTACTACAACAACAACAACTACTACTACTACCACGACATCAACCACTGTATCAACTGCGCCGCCGATCCTGAAAGGGGATGCCAATCGGGACGGAAGAGTTGATCTTAAGGATGTTGTCGTGATGCGGAAAAGTGCAGTCGGCGGATGGGATGCGGACATAGACAGAGAGGCTGCGGATGTCAGCAATGACGGAATCGTAAATCTCAGAGATATTGTGATCCTGCGCCGCTATCTGGCAGGAAACTGGAATACACCGTTTTGATCCGTTTATACTATTATAATATGTATTTGCAGACGCGGTGAATGAATTGGATAACAGAAAAGCACCCGTCATGCGCTGACAGGTGCTTTATTTCTGTATGCGGAATTATTCGGATGTGGTTGCTGTAGTCAGTGCAGATGAAGTGCTTTCTGCCGGTGCATCGGTAGTATCCGCTTTGTTTGCCGGAACGGAATCTTTTGTTCCGGTGACGGTGAAGTCCACTTCAATGCTTGTCCAGTTCGCAAAATCATCCGGATCAACGATCATGGATGAATACGTGCCGAATTCGCCGCTGATATCGCCCTCTGGCGTGTGCGCATCATCCGGAATATTGCTGATAAAATGATTATAGATGTTTGCACGCATCTCTTTTCCGTCATCCGAGGAAGTATAGTTTTGGGCGGTCATTTCGATCGCCTTGCCGTCTACACGGATCTCCTTGATCTCAATGCACATATCCGGAAAGAGTGCTGCGCCGTCCAGCACTTTGACAGCGGCAAAGTCAATGCCGTCACAGGTATAGTCTCCGTTTATTTCGCCTGTGATGTCAAACTGTGCGCCTTTTGTGCCGACATTTACGCTGACGGTATAATCGCCGTCGCCGTCAATATGTGCGATGCCGGCATCATAGGTCAGCAGATCATCCTTTGTACCGAAATACTGGACGTACCAATTCAGGTCGGAGACATTCAGAAACGCATCGCCGGATTCAGCTGTGATCTGCTCCTCAAATTCGACTTCCTCATTTGCTTCGGTTTCAGCGGCTTTTTCAGCCGGTTTCGTATCCGTAACGGCCGTTGTGACGGGCGGGGCAGTTGTATGATTTTCATTGGCAGATTCTTCAGTTTTGTTTCCGCAGGCGGTGCAGAACAGAAGCGCCGATGCTTCCAGTGCGGCAAACAGTCTTTTGTTCATGGTGCTTTCCTCTTTTCGTAAAATGCGGAGAATGCTTTTCCGGTAAATTGTCCGGATGATACTATCATACACTATTTTCAGTGAAATCGCAAGCGGGAAAAAGCCGAATGTTCCTGCATTGCTCATACTGATTTTGAACACTATGCACAAAGTTGATGCCGACTTTTTGTAGAAAAAAACAGAGCATTGTGCCGGTAGGCGGAATATTGGAGAATTATATCAAATTTAATTACATACGGGAGAATGAAGGGGAAACATTACCGGAAATATCCCGAAAATTATACGGAAAGTTTTTTTTATTCAGCTATTTACAAAATCGAAAAGATGTGTTATAATATATAAAAAGTGTCCGCAGGATTCATATACTATTATAAATATAGTTTTGAACTATCCGTGCGGATGACGGAGGGAATTCCTATGAAAAACGGCATCCGGATGTCGGATATCGCCAGAGAGCTTGGAGTCAGCGTTGTGACTGTATCCAACGCACTGAATGACAGGGGCGGTGTCAGCGAGGATGTGCGAAAGAAGATCAAAGAGCGTGCATCAGAGCTTGGCTATCGTCCGTCTGCCCCGCGCACGCCGCGCAAGACGATTCCTGAAGTGCAGCAGCAGGGCGGCAGTATCGGCATCCTCACCAGTGAACGGTTTGCCAATGTCCGCGGAACATTCTACTGGTTTCTGACGGCAGGCGTTTCCAAGGAACTGACACACTGTAATCTGTATTCTGTTTATGAGAGTATTTCGGAAGCGGATGAAAAGGCAGGCGTTCTGCCCCGGATCGCCGCAGAACGGCAGGTGCGCGGTCTGATCATTGTCGGTCAGCTTGCGACCGATTATCTGGAGCATCTCGCATCCCTGCATATTCCGATGCTGTTCCTTGATTTTTATGATAAACACAGCGACATTGACGCAGTCATTTCAGATAACTATTATGACAGTTATCTGATGACCGACCGGCTTGTACAGCTCGGTCATACGAAGATCGGCTTTATCGGTACTGTGACCGCGACAAGCAGTATCCATGACCGCTTCCTCGGCTATATTAAATGTATGATGGAAAACGGACTGACGTATCATCCGGAATGGACACTGGGAGATCGTCTCCCGAACGGTCAGAGCCTGACGGAATTTGCGTTTCCGGAAGAACTCCCGACCGCATTTGTCTGCAACTGCGACGAAACAGCATTCCGTGTCATCGGTGCGCTCCAGCGCCGTGAACTGCGTGTGCCGGAGGATATTTCCGTCACAGGCTATGATAACTATACGGTTTCCGATATGTGCGTGCCCGCGATCACGACGGTAGAGGTCGATCTCGCAGAGATGGCACACGCGGCAGTATCTCTGCTGCTCAAGCGGATCGAGAATCCGCAGAAACAACCCGCCAGATACGTGATCCCCGGAAAGATCATTCTGAAGCAGTCAATGGCGGAACCACGCGAGGATTAGGCGAAACGACTAAATTTCTTCCTTAATTTTTGGTTGATACATAGTTGCATTTGTCTGCCATGCTGTGGTATAATATCCCTATGGATCTATGTGTGGCTATTGCTATGCCCATTTGCAGAAATCTCTGCGGATCAGGTTCTGGTACACAGTATCTGAAAGCGGTGAGTCTGTTCTGGGGACACAGGTTGCACACGGATAAACGCGGAAGCAGGCGGCTTCGCTCGCTGCACTGCTTCAAATATAATCTACAGGCTTGCAGGAGGTGGTTTTATGCCAATGAGTTTTGCTTACACTGCGAAGGACGCTGCGGGAAATGTACGAAAAGGTGTCATGACGGCAGAAGACGAACAGGAATTTTTGGCAAAAATCCGAGAAAAGGGAATGTATGTCACCGATTACAAGAATCGTCAGACCACTACGAAGACGATCAAAAAGTTCAGAACAAAAGATCTGGCTTTTTCAACTCGTCAGATGGCGGCGATGCTGACTTCCGGTCTGACATTGGTCAAAGCACTTGACATTCTCTGTAAAGAGCAGGAGAGCGAAGCTGCTCGAAATGTTTGGCGCGATGTGTATGAAAACGTCCAGAAGGGTGAATCTTTCTCGGATGCTCTGGAAATACACGGAAGCGTATTCCCGACTCTGATGACTGCAATGGTCGGTGCAGGTGAATCGTCCGGTCAGATGGACGTTATCATGCAGCGGCTGAGTGACTACTATGCAAACCAGAACAAACTCGCAAATACAATTAAAAGTGCGATGGTTTACCCGATCATCCTCGTGGTTCTGACCATTGCCGTTGTTATCGGCGTTTTCGTATTCATCATGCCGGTATTCGAGAATCTGTACGATGATCCTGCGGATATGCCGGGACTTACCAAAGTCATGATGAATATTGGTAAATTCCTCGTTGCACACTGGCTGATCCTGATCCTAGTGGTTGCGGCGCTGATATTCTCCGCGATCTATGCTATGAAGCTTCCAAATGTCCGAATGAAATGGGACCGCTTCATTATCAAAGGACCGGGCTTCGGTAAGCTCGTTGTCAAGATCTATACTGCACGTTTCGCACAGACGATGGCTTCCCTGTATTCTTCAGGTCTGCCGATGGTCGAGTGCCTGAAGCGTTCCGCGGATACATTGAACAATTCCTACATTTCCATGAAGTTCCGCGATATTATCGACGAGGTCAAGAGCGGTGAAACGCTCAGCTCCTCGATCCAGAGAGCCGATATCTTCGACTCCATGTTCTGCTCGATCATCTACGTCGGTGAAGAAGCCGGTGCGCTGGATGATATTCTGGCAAAGACTGCTGAATACTATGATGAAGAAGCGGACTCCGCTGTAAAGCGTCTGTGCTCATTGCTTGAGCCTGTGATGCTGATCGTTCTCGGTATCGTTATCGGTCTTGTCTGTGCAGCGTTCTTCCCGGCTCTGTACGATTCGATCGGCAACTTGGGCGATCAATAATCCCTGTATTCCAGAGCGCAATCGCTTGTGCGGCAGCAGCCGCTGCCGCACAAATCCGAATATATCAAAGAATAAATTGAGAGGTGGATTTTGTAAATGCTTTCCTTTGACATTACTGACCGCAATATCAGGATCATTAAAGGTTCTGAGAATAACGGCAGAATCCGTATTAGTTCCGCGGCAACCCTTAACCTTGAAGAAGAGGTTATCGTGAACGGTCATGTTCGTGATGTTCCGCGTCTTGCAACACTTATCAACCAGGTACTCCGCACCAATAAAATGCCCGATAAAGAGGCGATCGTCAGCATTTCTTCCAACATGACGATCTTCAAGGAACTGCATATTCAGAGAGCTGAAAAACAGCAGGATTTCATGAAGATGGTTCGTGCAGAAATGGCTGCCGCACTCGGCATTGACGATTCCTATTCCATTTCTTACATCGTTGTCGGTCCTTCCGAACAGACGGACGGCGCGGATAAGGTTCTTGCAACTGCCTGCCCGTTCGAGGTCGTTGACTGCTATAAGCGCGTGTTCAATATGCTTCAGATCAGCCTGAAGAGCGTTATGATCGGCTGCAACTGCATCACAAAGGTTCTGCTTTCGGATACCAAGATCAAATCGAAGATGCCGCTGCTTGCCGTGCAGATCGACAACAACTTTATCTCCCTGAACCTTTATGAAAAAGGTCAGCTCTCATTCTCCCGTTTTGCTTCGATTTCCGCTGAAGACTACGATGATTCCGAAGACTACGTCTATGAGGCTGTCAACGAGAACATCTTCCGTATGCTCCAGTTCCAGAAGTCGAAATCCGGCAGTGAGCCGATCGAGAATGTTGTGTTCTACGGCGATACACATGAATATGTCCGCTTGACCAATGAACTTGAGAAAATGGGCATCAGAACCAGCATTATCAATGTTCCGCCGCAGATCCACGGTTATGAGAATCTTGAGTTCTCCTCTTATGCAAACGCGATCGGCGCAATGTTCAAGCGTAATAAGGATACCGAACGAATCAATCTTCTTGAAACAGATAACGTCAATAATAATCGTATCAAGTCCGATTCTTCGTATTTCGCAATTCTCGGTATCTGCGCACTTGTCGCTGCTGTCGGCTGCGGTGCTGTCTGGGGTGTCATCGCAATGAAAAATAAGTCAGTTGTGAAAGAGATCGATACGATCAATGAGAAGATGAACAGCCCGCTCAGAACGAAACTCGATGATCAGATCACTATGCTGACACAGCGCCAGACTGCTGTCAATACGTATCTTGAAGGCGTAAGAGATGCATACAATTCCTTTGTCAGTACGCCGAAGCCGGTTTCCAAGTTCTATGAGGAACTTGATGACACAGTCGGCAAGGTTGTAAGAGAAACACTCGGTGCGGAAGAGGATACTGATTCCAAGGAACTGTATAAATTCACATCCATAGAATATAACAGAGGTGCATTCGTGCTGGAGATCAAGATGAAGCGTGAAGCGGATGTTCCGATGCCGGTTGCTCCTGAAAAGATCGTTGAGGCTTTGCGCGGACTTGATGATGTTCAGTCTGTTTCTTATACTGGATACAGCATTTCTGATGGAGCACTCAATGAAAATCAGCAGCAGAAGAATCAGCAGCCGAATTTGGATGCAGAAGGAAATCAGATCGCTGACAATGAAAATGAGAATACGAAAGAGTCGTGCGTTGTGATCCCGCTTACAGTGAAAATGAACGGCGAAAAGATTGATCTGGGAACACTGGGTGATTCAAAGGAGGCAAACTAATGAAATTTGGATATCGTGACAGAATTGTTCTGTTGATTGTTGTAATTGTTCTGATTCTTTCTATTGGTATTTTTGCCTTTATCAGACCGAAGGTTGAAGAATATAATACAAATAAAGCAAAAAGAGACAGTATTTCAAGCGAATGGGATGCAAAGCTGATGGAGTTCAGCAGAATTAATCAGCGTCAGGATATTATCCGTAAAAAGTATACAGACGCGAAGAAGGTCGCTGCTGAGTTTACTCCCGAAATGAATTCTGTCGAATTCGGTGAGTTCCTTCAGAGCAAGTTCATCAACATTGAGAAATTTCAACAGGATGAAGTGAAGCTGCTCGATCAGGTCGACCTCAGTGAAAAAGGCACAAGCAGTCTCAGCTACTATTACTATACACCGAGCATCGTTACATATCCTCTGTATGAGTATGCTGACCTGGACGGTTCTCTTGCAGCAGCTGCTGAGGAAAAAATGAGCGAATCGAATCTGCTCGGCTCGCGTGCATCACAGACTGTCGGTTCCAGTTCTGCGAAGCTGACACTTGAGATCAACCGCGAGGATACGATGGAATTGCTGAATGCGATCAATGATTATGCGAAGAAAAATAATGATACCATGCTCGTAGAATCCGTATCACTGGAAAACTGCGACTTCAACGAGGACTATGTTCAGGACGGCGAAACTGCAGCACCTGTTCAGCAGGAAGAACCGGAACTTGACGAAGAAGGCAATCCGATTGAGCAGACTGTAACCAATGAGAAGGATGAAAAGATTCCTGATGGTGTGAAACCCGGTTATACAAAGGTAAGTATTTCATATCGTGTGTTCTATGTTCAGGAACCGACCGAGCCGGATGTTGGCGATCCCTATGATGAAACAATTTGGGATGGCAATGAGTGGAAGTCAGTCGGCGTTTCCGCAGAATCCACTGCTGAATGACGAAATGAACGGATGTGCCTTCTTAGAGTGATCTTTAAGAAGGCTGTCCGCTATTGAGAAAGGTGGTTTCTTATGAAAACAAATAGGAGGAAAGGAAAAGCAGAAGGTTCAGTATTGTTTACCGTCGTGGCTGTCATGATGATAATGGTCGTGTTTCTGATGTCTACTCTTATTCTGACGACTTCAGCACACCGCCGTTCATACTATTCCTTCTACGAAAATCAGGCCCAGTATACGGCGCAGGGTGTACTGGATGCGATTTCAAATGCCGCTTATAATGACCCCGGTTTCTATAGCTGGGTTAAAGGCGGCGGCGGTGATATCAAAGTGGACGGATTGGCATCAACGGGTATCAATAACGCAAGAGTTGATGCAAGAATCGAAAGCATCCCGGGTAATCAATATGTCTGGGACGAGAAAAGTAATACGATCCAATCTCAGTCTGGTTATATGATCACTGTTACTGCTTATGTCGGAAAAGGCAGAAACACAACTGAGAAGACCGTGACAAACTATATTTATGAGAAACCGAACGTTCAGGTAAATATGAGTGGTGTCGCGAACCTTGCGACATGGTCCGGTTTTAATGATATGACAGTTGATGTCGGTCCCGGCGACAGCGGCAGAAATACTGACGGTACAGCGAATAAAGCCAAGGCGATGTTCCTGGGCGGTCTCGCAAATAGTGAAGTCAGTAACAATATTCTCTGTCTCGGTCCGCAGTCTTTCGGCACGCGTCAGTTGCCTGCCGGAAGAGGCAAGTATGGAACAAACAGCGGCGTAGAGTTCAAGAACGTTTCACCGAGCGTTGGTGATGCAGTATTTATCGGTAACTATTATAGCAACGATAAAAAGATCTTCCTGCTTCAGGAAGCAGGCGAAGGCGTGCAGTTCTGGGGCAATCTCAAGGTTCAAAACTTCCTTGAAGTATTCTCTGATATTGCCGATGAGGGCAAAAGCCTGTATCCGACTAATTACAGATACATTCCGTATATGTATGTTGACGGAAATCTGCAGTGCCCGAGTAATACGCAAATCGGTATTCACGATAACAATCAGCCGGTCAATCTCTATGTCAATCAGCTGACAGGCGCACCGTCGATGATGTATGGCGACATCTATATGTATGATCCGAATGCTGAATCCAGTTATTCGTGCGCGAGCGATACGTATCTGGCACATTTTGTCAAAGATAATGTTCAGAGAACGAATACGTATGAAAAAGGATATGTCGGCGGCGATATTTTCAGTACAAACAGCAAATTGACGATCTCCGGTAATCTGACGAATATCGGCGGCGATGTCGTCATGGCAAATCCGAACGGAGAACTGAATATTACTCTGAATAAGGGTGCAACGATTCAAGGTGCGATCGTGTCTGCAGGCGGTCTGAATATCAGTGTGCAGAACGGTGAACTGACTGTTCTGGGCGGTATTTATGCTGATCCTGCCAAAACAACGATTTCTGGCACAGTCAATGGTGTCAAAGACGGCTCACTCGAAGCTATCTGCGATGCTGCAACAGGTGGATATGATCTTCCCTGGGCGGCTGAGGACGGTACTTACGCAAGATATGTGAATACTTCCACAGAAGCACGCTTTGAAAGCTTTGGTCAGAGAGGCGCAAAGGCAGATAGCTACACAGCACTGATCGCAGCGCTGAAAAAAGCTGATCTGGGCGCACAGGAAGTTGGCAGCAGCTATTATAAGAGCACGAACAACTCAGGTTATGATTTCAGTATGTTCCCGTATTGCAGCAGACAGGATGAGATCTTTACACATTATTTCCGCTGGGATCTTGCAGCTGATACTGAACAGGCAGCACAGTCGAATCTGAACGGTGATAAACTGGTCGCAGAAAGTCAAGCCGCCGGTCATACCTGGTTTGTGACGGAAAAATCAGCAGAAAGCGGAAGCAAATGGGTTCCGTTTACTGTTCCGCATGATGTTAATGTGCAAGAAGCAACGGCAGAACAACTGCTGGATCCGGATTATATTATGGAGCACAGTTCAAACAGCTTTATCCCGATGCTGGAAACAAGCAGCGCTTCTCCAATCGAGAAAGTAAAAGCTGGAGAAGATGGCACTACTTACTACAACTATCACAACGATATTAGTGAATTTACAAAATTTGTTACTTCTTCAAAAGTTCTGAGTTCCATGACGGACAATATCAAAAATGTCAGTTTTTCTTCTGTTTCAGCAAATGGTACTGATGCGAACAACACCATAAATGGCGCATTTGTGATCACGGAAAGCATGGTGCTTGATATCTCCACGGCAGATACGAATCTGATGAACAAAGATGTCACCGTGTATATTGATCCGACAGCAAATGGTTATAGCTCTGAAAAACCGCTTTGCATTGCACTGAAGGGATATTGCTCGAACACAGCAATGACCATTCTCGTAAACAATAACTGTTTCTACAATAAAACAGACGGCAAAACGGATTATTCATCGTATACGACTTATGCAGACTATTCGCACAATAATCCGGATAGTGAACCGATGTTTGCAGGCAGAAGTGATGTACTGCTCTTCTTCGATAAGACTATCGGCGGTAACAAGGATTTCAGAGTTCTGACAACAGGTGCTTACCAGATGTTCGTAGAGAAGAGCTTTGATATCATCAGCAATCCGATCTACCCCGGAACCATGGTCGATGAAGATACACTCGTTCTGAATAAAACATGGGATGCAATGTATGGAAAAGCTGATGCACGCAGATTTGAGCTTGTTCCGAATGTCGTGATCTACGGTCAGTCGGGAACAAACTATAACGGTCAGTTCTTAAATGGTTTCACTTCAAATGCTGAAGTCATTATGCCTGACTCTGTCTTCGGATGTCCTGTCAGTGTTAAGAACATTGAGGATAATAGTTTGTTCTATCGTGAATTTACAGATTCTGCACGGTATAATCCTTATACTGATGAACCTGTAAACGTTCAGTCAAAAGGTATCATATCTTTGGGCACAATGATGGTTAAGGACTTTGGCGGCTATACAAACGAATCCATCGTTGCTTATCTTGGCGACCTCGGAAGACCTGCTTACATTCCGCCTAACTCGCCGAAGGTCAGCTTCACAAAGAGCAGTAAGAACTCCAGCGGTGGCGCAATGGTCGGCGGTCCGGACGATTACTTCTCGAACGATCACCAGGGTAACTGATGAGAGGAGGATCACAATGAAAACAAGACGCAAACTGAAAGGCATGACTTTGATCGAAGTTGTTGTGTCGATTGGCGTGTATGCGACCATTGGCCTTCTTATGACAGAGATCATGAGCCTTGTGAATGCAACAATGCAGTCAACAGTACAGCTGAACCGCAGATTGAGCTATGAAGCGAAGTTTGCTGATAATATCATGACTGATGCAGGCGGCGGTATGGCGTTTAGTCAGGATACAGTTGCTCTCACATTAACTCCTGCTGACGGCTCCGGTGGTTTCGAAGTCCATCCAAACGGTATTATTTATGAAACCAATGAGACCAATATGATGACAGAAGGTGGTGTGCAGCATAGAGATGCCGCAAAGGAGCAGAATGCGATGCAGCTTGCCCAAGGTGCAGGCGTACAATATAAAAGCGTCAATTATCGGTTCATGTCCTTCCCCAAGAACTTCATTCGTACTCCGGCACCTGCTGATGTATTTGAATTGAAACTGAATATCGACAGCGGATCTACAGTCAATAAGATATCGAAGGTTCAGATCGCTGCTACACAGACACCGGCCGGCGGCTTCTTTGTAAAGAATATTGACGGAGTGGCTACAAACAGTGTTACTTCCAATTATATTTCACTGTTTGATGCTGATGCTGCGCGCGTCGATCTTGACTCCAGCGATGGCAGCGTTTATGAGGAATCTGTCTTCATGGCAGAAGACGGCCCGCCTAAGGTCGAAAAAACAGTTGGTAAGTATACTCCTGTTCCTTACGCAAATCTTGAAACAAAGAATGGCGGAAGCAATTTATTCACGCTTGGCATTCCTGTAACAAGTGACGGCCATTACCTGAATGACGATCCGTATACCAAAACGCTTGGCGGAACTGTCTACGTTCTGATCTATCAGACAATTGATGCGACGAACGGTACTCCATTCGAGTGGTATAATACATTTAAATCGGGTAATGACTCAGATGTCGGTTGGGCAATCAGAAAAGAAGTTCTCGGAGATCCGGATTTCTATGGAAAACATGATTCAACCGGATTCCCGGCTGCTGCTGTTCTGAAGCTTGATTTCATCTTTTCAACACCGAATCCGAAAACGAATGAGCCGACATATTTCGACAGTGTTACTTACAGATGGAATCCATCTAAGGGCGTTGACAGTGAAGATTATCTGATCGCCGAGCCGGCTCATGGTATCAGCTGATCCGGACCGATGTTTTCCGCTGTGCGTTCGCAGCGCACAGCGGAATATGAAAATGAAAGGAGTGTCATGTATAATGAAAAAGCTGAAAGGCTTTACTTTGCTTGAGCTTATCATTGTTATGGCGATTTTCTCACTTATCATGTACAGTGCGGTTCAGCTGCTTGATCCTGTCTCAAAGTTTGTCGTTCGCAGTACAAACTACGAGAATACGACCGCTTGTATGGATAATATGCGCCGCTGCATTGAAGGAAATCTGAAGTATGCGGACAGAGTTCGTGCTTATGCCGGATATACACCATACAATGCCAGCTATGAGCCCTCTAATGATTTGAAAGCTCATGTAAAGAAGTTTTATAATGAATTCTTTAAGGATCGTTACGGTATTGGTACCCAAGGAACGATCAATGTTCTGATATTTGATAATAAGGTTCGATGTGAAAATCTTTCCACGGTTGATTCTCTTGAAGCTTATCGCAATGCTCAGTATAATCAGGGCGAGATCGTTATGATGTCATATAAGTTTGACAATACGAATGATCAGATGAGCGGAGATGAATTTGGTAAGGCTGTGGATAATGGCGCAGTTACAATTAATGGAAATGTATTTTTCAGTTGTACCCCGTGGTATGTGAACCAGAAATTGTACGGCAACTTCGATTATGAGTTTTCACTGAATGCTGTCAATGATGATGTTGTCCATGCAAATACGGATCAGATCCTTGGTTCAACGAATACAATTTACACAGCTCCGCCTTTATCTGTAAAGAGAACCGATGCGCTTGGAAATGATGTAACAGACATCAATGGTCTGCCTGTATTGGATGCGCTGTTCTTCAATCCGAATGATTTTAATATTTCGATCATTACACGCGAGATAAGCAGATCAAACGGTCGCCTTGTAAGAGGAAATCCGACATCGGCTACTGTTGCTTCGTTCTCTATGAAGAATGTTCTGAATGCTTCTGACGGTTACAGAACTTCTTCGATGGATTACAACACAAAGCAGATTTTAGGTCATGATGTCAGAAATGATTTCCATGATGGCGAAAAAATCGCTTATGGTGCAGAAGCTATTCCGCGTTATGCGCAGATGGATACGAATCCGGTCAGCGATCCCTATAATGGTTTCTATTTTATCTTCACGCTTCCTGAAGAGATCGATGGTGAGATCAATGCTTCAAATGAAGATAGATTCATTAAAAACCAGCGCGATTATACCGAAACTACGTAACCCAAGAATTAGCAAAGCATAGAAAAAGGCAGCCGGTGTTGCCGCCGGCTGCCGCTATGTTGCAGTTTCAGCGCATCAGCAATGCGCTGTAATATTGGATCGTTTCTTTCTGCGGAAGCATTTTGATGTACCACATGGTGATTTCTTCACCGAACATTGCGCCAAGCAGAAGTCCTGCACAGAGGTAAGGTCCGAATGCAAATTTGGAACTGCCCGTTACTTTTTTGATGATCAAGCCAAAGATTGCAGCAAGAATAATGCCGATGAACGCGGACGGGATCATGGCTTTCCAGCCGAGCAGTGCGCCGGCACAGGCCATCAGGATCGTGTCACCCAGTTCAATGCCGCGAACCTTTTCACCGGTTTTCTTCTTGATGTAAGCACCGCTGATCTCACCGATCAGCAGAAATGGTACGCTGATAACGAAAATACCGATGATACGTTCTTTCAGTGGAATGTATGTTGCAAATTGAGAGGGGATTGCCAGTACGGCGATCATCAGCAGCATCGGGATATACATTTCCATCGTATCCCAGTCAATGAATGCGATGCAGATCAGCAGCGAGGTGAAGAGCATCATCAGCAAACAGTTGACATTCACACCGAAGACCAGCAGATCAATGACATACAGGACACCGTTCAGCGCTTCGACGATCGGATACCGAACGGATATCTTTTCGCCGCAGCTATGACATTTTCCTTTCAGGAAAAGCCAGCTGAATACCGGTATCAGGTCAATGATGCGAATCTTTGCGCCGCAGGTCATACAGTGTGATGAGCGCTTGATGAGTGATTCGCCGCGGGGCAGCCGAATGATGACGACATTCAGGAAGCTGCCGATACAGATGCCGTAGATGAATACAACGGGGATCGCCATGAGCAGAAATTGAAGCAGGTCGCTTTCAAAATACTGCCATTCCCGCCATCCGGTTTGGGCTGCCATTGCAGCCAGAATGTTATTTTGGTACATAACGGTACCTCCTTTATGGTTTGTACTGTTATTCTATTCTACCACAGTTTGGCATATTTTTCAAGAGTTTTTTGGAGGTTGGATTATGAGAAACATCCGAATCGGTGACTACCTCGTCGAGGAAGGTCACATCACCCCTGAACAGCTGCAGCAGGTTCTGCAGAGACAGCGCGAATCGACGGATCAGAAGAAATTTGGTGAGGTCATTGTCGAGATGGGATTTATGTCCGACATCAAATTTGCGCAGGCTCTGTCCGTTAAGCTGCAAACACCGTTTGTTGACCTGAATAATGTCGAGGTTGACGGCGAAATCGCCCGCATGGTCCCGCAGGACCTTGCAGAACGCAACTGCGTTCTCGCAATCAATAAGACCGGCCGCCGTCTGACTGTCGCAACGGATGATCCTGTAAACTTCAATATTCTTGAAGATATCAAGGTCAAGACCGGTTTTGACTGTATTCCGGTTCTTGCTACCCGCTCCGCGATCAAAAAGGCAATCGGTAAGGCATACCAGATGACAGATCTCGGCGATCTGGGTATGGATACCTCGCAGGGCGAAATGATGGATGATGATGAATCCAGAGACCGTGTTGAGAGCGCCCCGATCGTTAAGCTCGCAACACAGATCGTTGAAAATGCTTTCCGTATGGAAGCAACGGATATTCACCTTGAGCCGTTTGAGAAGTACACCCAGATCCGTGTCCGTGTCAACGGCGACCTTGTTACATTGATGAATGTTTCCTCGAATGTTCAGAATCAGCTCTCTACCCGTCTGAAGCTGATCTCCGGCATGAACATCGCTGAAAAGCGTATTCCGCAGGACGGTCGTTTCTCTCAGACCGTTGACGGTATTCCGCTTGACCTTCGTGTATCCTCTCTGCCGATGGTACACGGCGAAAAGATCGTTCTCCGAATCCTGTCCACCGGCGCGATCAAGACCCGTGGTCTTCATGAACTTGGTATGTCTGATTACAACTTCAAACTGTTTGAGAGCATGATCAAGTGTCCGCACGGTGTTATCCTCGTTACCGGTCCGACCGGTTCCGGTAAGTCCACTACGCTGTATGCAGCACTCGGTGCGATCGCAAGACCGGAAGTAAACGTCGTTACTGTTGAGGACCCGGTTGAAAAGCAGATTGAAGGCATCAACCAGTGCCAGATCAACGTAAAGTCCGGTATGACCTTCCCAGCGGCACTTCGTTCGATTCTCCGTCAGGACCCGGATATCATCATGATCGGTGAGATGCGTGACGGCGAGACTGCTGAGATCGGTATCCGCGCCGCTATCACCGGACACCTTGTTCTTTCTACGCTCCATACCAATGACGCGGCATCTACGATCGTCCGTCTGGTCGATATGGGTATCCCGTCCTACATGGTCGCATCTTCGCTGATCGGCGTTGTCGCACAGCGTCTTGTTAAGGTGCTTTGCCCGAAGTGCAGAAAGCAGAGAATGTCCACACCGGAAGAGAGCGAACTGATGCATCTCGATCATTCTGTTCCGATCTATGATGCAGTCGGCTGTAATGAGTGCGGCGGCGGCTATCGCGGACGTACTGCGATCCACGAGATCATTCACTGCTCCGGCGAGATCTCTACGCTGATCGCAAACGGCGCAAGCTCTGATGAACTTGAAAGGACCGCTCGTGCAAACGGCACAAAGCTCCTGCGTGATAATGTCGCTGATCTCGTTCAGCAGGGTGTTACCACGATTGATGAACTTGTCCGTGTTACATATACGGTTTAATGATAAAGAGATAGAAACGGAGGAACTACCATGCCCATTATTTCAATCAATAAAATTCTGGACGATGTCCGTGCGCTCGGATGCTCTGACTTGCATTTTACTGTCGGTATTAACCCGGTTGTCCGTCTGCACGGTCAGCTCCGCAAAATGAGCAGCTATCCTGAAATGACCGATGAAATGATCGCAGAGATCATTGAGCAGATGACGAATGAGCAGCAGCGTAAAAAGGTCACACAGCACATTGACGTTGACTTCTCCTACGTTACACGCGCCGGTTACCGTCACCGCTGCAACATCTTCTATCAGCGCGATCATGTCGCGATTGCAATTCGTCTGCTGCGTAATGACATCCCGACGCTTGATGATTTGTTCATGCCGCCGATCATGTCTGAATTTGCAATGCGTCCGCGTGGTCTTGTTCTCATCACCGGTCCGACAGGTTCCGGTAAATCCACTACGCTTGCCGGTATGATCGACTACGTCAACTGCAACAAGAGCGCACACGTTATCACGATTGAGGACCCGATCGAGTATGTTCACGAGCATAAGCGCTGCATGGTCAACCAGCGTGAAGTCGGCGCGGATGTTCCGAGCTTTGCAATGGCACTGAGAGCTGCACTTCGTGAAGACCCGGACGTTATCCTCGTCGGAGAAATGCGTGACTTTGAGACGATTCAGGCGGCTATCACCGCGGCTGAAACCGGTCACCTTGTTTTCTCGACACTTCATACCACTTCTGCACCGGATACCATCAACCGTATCATCGACGTTTATCCGGAGCATCAGCAGAATCAGATCCGTGCTCAGCTTGCAAACGTTCTGGTCGGTGTTATCTCCCAGACACTTCTGCCGCTGAAGAACGGTACAGGCCGTATCGCGGCAATGGAGGTTCTGAATGTTACGGATGCTGTCGCTGCTATGATTCGTGAAGGTAAGATCCACCTGATCCTTTCTTCGATCCAGGCAGGTAAAGCACACGGCATGATGTCGCTCGACCAGGAGCTTGCTCGTCTGGTCAAGAACAACACGGTCAACGAGATCGACGCACTCGAAAAGTGCCAGGACAAGACCGAGTTCTATCGTTATCTTACTGCAATGGGCGGTCAGTCCGTTGTTACACGCGAAGGCGTTATCGGCTAAGATTTTTGAACAGGCAGAGCGTAAGTATCGCGCTCTGCCTGTTTTAGTCGGCATGAATTTGAAAAGTTTGAAATAGTATTCTTGGGGCGGAAAGATACAGTATTGACATTTCATGTACGCAATGTTATAATAATAATACGATTTGACTGAAAGGGGTAGGCTTTTTGAAGCATACAGAGAATAAGAAGCGTGACACTGTTTATATTGTTTTGCTCGCTTTGATCATTGTCATTCAATGTGTTTTTTATACATTTATTTTCGTGGAAAAGAAAACAGGTTACCATGAGGATGAATTTTTTTCCTATGCACTTTCCAACAGCTATAAACGCCCATTCCTTTACGGCAGTGATCTACAGCAGTATGATAATTATGATGTGTGGATGACCGGCGATGAATTTCAGGATTATTTGTATCCAAATGAAAACACGAAATTCGCATACGATTCAGTCTGGTGGAATCAAGCAACAGATACCAATCCGCCGTTTTATTATGCTGTATTGCATACGATCTCATCGGTTTTCATCGGAAAGTTTTCATGGTGGTATGCATATTCGATTAATTTGCTTTGCTTTGCTGTTTCACAGATTTTTCTGTATCTGCTTGCAAATCAGCTTAGCCGTTCCAAAGTCACCGCACTGATTGTCTGCGCCTTTCGTGGATTTACAATCGCAGCGCAGGGGGATACTTTGTTTTTGCGGATGTATTGTATGCTGACAATGTTTGGTATTATGTACGCTTACTATTCACTGAAGATCCTTCTTGCAGAAAAGCAGCATTTCGGTGATTGTATTGCTTGTGCTGCTGTCGCATTTTTTGGTGCAATGACGCAGCATTTGTTCCTCATATATGCATTTTTGCTTACTGCTTTCGTATGCCTGTTTTTGCTTGCACAGAAAAAATGGAAAACGCTTTTCAGCTATGGCTGTTCTGCGGCAGTAGGTGTTCTATTATCTTTTGCAGCTTTCCCGGC